>CAXUGH010000124.1:0-13733 GCA_964250365.1 uncultured Ktedonobacteraceae bacterium | reverse complement strand
CCCCCCGGCCGCCCCCCCCCCCCGCGCCGCGCCCCCCCCCCCCCCCCCCCCCCCCCCCCCCCCCCCCCCCCCCCACTTTTCATTTCCCCTAATTTTTGAAGCCTGAGTTGCTGAAACCCTCTTTCCTCTGCTATAATACACCTGCAATATAACTGATATTACTACTACTAACAAGAATGTATTCTCGCCTCTGTTTAACCACATGTGTACGAAAAATAGTCGGGGTAGGATCGTGAGTATTATTGATTTACAAATTTGCCTGGAGGGTGCATGAACGCTTCTACCGTTTTATCTGGCTCGCTTTCAGATTTCGGGCTGGTCGAGGTGTTACAGGTGGTGGAGTTAGGCGGTATGACAGGTGCCATCCAATTGCGACAGCAGGACAGCGGTCGCACGGGCGTTATCTATTGTAGCGAGGGGAAGGTGGCGAACTGCTCCGAGTTCGACCCCGGTGCGTTGATGCTGGGCGATATCCTGCAACAGTTGGGTATGGCAACTCATCCTCAAATCGAAGCCGCCTCAACGCAACAACAATCGGATATCGTGGGTAAGCGCATTGGTGAGCGACTTGTGGCGATGCGCGTGATTAGCGAGAAACAGTTACGCGAGGCATTGCGTACAAAAGCACTGTGGACAGCTCGTGAGCTGGCGATGTGGCAACAGGGCAGTTATGAGTTTATTGCCAGTCCTGATATACAGAAATTGCTGCCTTATAACGATGTACCCCTTGATATCGAGGTGATGCGTGTAACGATGGAGATGGTTCGCTACACCGACGAATGGGATTCGATGAGTGCAGCCTTGCCGATGGGTATGCGAACCGTTTTGCAACTCGCGCCCTCAATTCAGCAACCTCTCAATCTTCATCGTAGTACGCTCGAACTGTTGATGCACATTAACACACAACGGCGTGTGCGTCGTATTGCCAGTGCCCTACGTCGCCCCGAACTGGATGTCGCACGCGAGCTTACACCACTTGTACAGCAAAGACTCGTTCATGCTACCGGGCAAGATATGGTGTTCTATGGCAATACTGGTAGTAACCGCAAGGTTCGTTTGCCTGACCCAGCCGAGAAACTGCGTTTGGAGAATTTTCAATTGCTCGACCTCATCAGTCGCATGGAGCAGGAATGGGATAAGCAGCATACACCCACCGAACAATTGCCAACGCTGGTACGTTTTGTAAACTGGACGATGGATGCGTTGATTGACGCCTATCGTGTCAACAAAACCGAGCTAGACCCTGATATGCTCAAACGCTTGCTCATGAACGAAAGTCTCATGTACATGGGGAGCTACGAGTTTCGGGTTGAGCATAACAACATCGACGTGGATGATTTTACTCGACTCTGTGACGCCGTTCTTAATGATCGCATGCAAGACGCCACCGACTTTTATGATGAGGCATCCTCCGTGCTACAACGTATGTTGCGAACGTTATTTGCCACCATCAATGCACGTGTCGTCGATCCGCGCGAACGCCTGGAAAATCAAGAGGTGTGGGAGGCTATGTTCGAGCAATTCGCTCTCACGCGTACAACAATATAAAAATAAAAAATATGCAGATGGCGGAACGCGCTTGTTCCGCCGTCTGCATATTTTTTATTTAGAGGGATAGGAGATGAAGACGCTTTTGATTTCGCTGAACTCTTCAACGGCTCCATCGCCGAGTTCGCGGTGTCCGTTGCCGCTTGCCTTCATGCCGCCAAATGGCAGATGTATCTCTGAACCCGTTGTGGCAGCGTTAATGTAGACTAGCCCCGATTCGATCTCACGAATGGCGCGGAATGTCAGGCGGCTACTCTCTGTAAAGATGCCAGTAGACAAACCGTATTCCGTCTCGTTTGCTACCTGTACCGCCTCATCAAAGGAGTTTACGGGTAGAATGGAGACGAACGGACCGAAGACCTCTTCACGCGCGATACGCATACTCGGAGTCACGTTTGTAAAGACGGTTGGCTGATAGAATGCACCATCACTGTACTCGTTTTCTTTCAATGGAGAGCCGCCCGTTACGAGCTGTGCCCCCTCTTGCTTGCCAACCTCAGTGTATTCATGAACGGCCTTTACGCGGCCTTTGTTGACCAACGGCCCCATCTCAATGTTTGCGTCGAGTCCATTGCCAACGCGTAGTCTCTCGGCAACGGCGACCAGTCGTTCTGTGAATGCCTTCTGCACCGATTTCTGTACAATCACACGGCTCGTCGCGGTACAACGTTGACCCGTTGTGCCAAAAGCCGCCCCTGTAATACCAGCTACTGCCAGATCGAGGTCGGCATCTTCCAACACAATCACCGCATTCTTGCCACCTAATTCGAGTACACAGCGACGCAAATCGCGCCCACAAATCTCTGCAACATGTCGCCCTACCTCGGTTGAGCCTGTGAGCGAAATCATATTGATACGCTTGTGGCTAGCCAGAGCATCGCCCAATGTACCTCCTGGTCCAGTGACGACGTTCAACACACCAGCCGGAAGACCAGCTTCATGCAGAATTTCAGCTAGCTTGAGAGAAAGTAGTGGCGTATCGCTTGCAGGCTTCAGAACTACAGCATTGCCAGCGAGCAGAGCAGGAAATGTCTTCCACGCAGGAATGGCAATGGGAAAGTTCCAGGGCGTGATAATGCCAACAATGCCGAGTGGATGACGTACCGTCATACAGAACTTATTGGGAAATGCCGAGGGTAATGTCTCGCCCTCGGCACGCCTACCTTCGCCCGCGATAAATTTCGCAACGTCGATAGCAATCTGCACGTCGCCACGCGTCTCCTTGAGAATCTTGCCCATCTCGCGCGTCATCAATACCGCCAGTTCCTCTTTGCGCTGCTCCAATAAAAGAGCGGTACGGAGCAGAATTTCGCCGCGTTCGGGTGGAGGTGTTGCTGCCCAACTGCGCTGTGCCTTGCTTGCGGACTCGATAGCATCTTCGAGATCGGCGGGCGTTGATTTTTGAAAGTGTCCAATGATCTCGCTCGTTCGCGCTGGATTCGTATCGTCAAAGGTCTCGTTGGCTCTAGCATTGCGCCATTGACCGTCGATAAAATTCTGAAATACCTCTTGCATTGGGGTAGATGAAGACATGCACAAACTCCTCGTTGTGTATAGATAGATCGTCGTTGACCTGCTCGTGGTTGTGGCACCTGTCAGACGAAAATAAAACTCGACAGAGACAGTATATCACGTATATAAAAACACATGGCAGGAGATGAAGGCATGCCTTCATCTCCTGCCATGTGTTTTTATATACGGAATTAGACAGACTCAACCTGAGGACCATCGGTCGTTTGTGTTGGTGGCACTTCGGGAGTTGGCTGTTGCTGTTGCGTGGAGGTTGACGGAGCAGGCTCCGCATAATCGCCCTCCTGCGCCGGACGCTTGAAGACGTAATATGCCGAGTTCGAGGTGAGGGGCTGGACGCTTACCAGTTCCCACCCGTCACGACCCAGGCCGTTCATGTAGCGACGTGCGAATGTGCTGCGTCGCTCGTTTCCAATCAAGGTTTCAAGTCCCTCGCTGGAGATGCGTCCGCGATAGTCGATGTAGACAACTTTATAGGCCCACTGAGCCATGAGAAATTGCTCCTTCCCTGTATCTCTTAACAAGTATATGTCGCGGCCGATTGTGGCGCGTATTATATAGAGAGTTTTTCCTTGTTGGCGGTCGACCGCCAACAAGGACGCGATAAATCGGTCCCTACTGGCTTTTCTGGGAGTTCCTGCTGATGGAGAATCTCCAACGTCATATCCGATGGCGTTGCCTGCAAACAACCTGTTATGAGTGTGTCATGTCATCGCGCCTCGCTCGCGGGAAGACGTTTCACAGTCGGTTTGTTCGTACAAACGATAAGTTACATACTGGGTTCCACAGTCAATATGTCGCCAATCGTAGGTTCTCTACCAGCAGGTTCCTCTGCACATTGTTAGTATAGCCTCGATTGTGTCTTGCTGCGCCGCCAGTTCCACCAGTTTCTGTAGCGGTACGAACTATCTGGAAAGCACCTGTAGGAATAGACAGGTGCTGTTCATTCTTCATCTCGATGGCACATCGAGATGAAGAATGTATACACTCTATTGTCATATCAATATTGATGTTTTTATAGGAGTTCCGGTGGGGGCGATTGTGGGCGTGGGACTCACGTTGGGGGTAATTGTAGGTGTGGGACTTGCGGTGATATTGATGGTTGGTGTTGGGCTAAGGGCGACAGGAGAAATCGTGAGATTGATGGTTACAGTCACGGCTGGTCCGTTTGATGGCGTGATGAGGACTGTCGCGCTATAAGGTGAATTGGCGGCGGTGAGTCCTGCGGTATGTACGCTAAGAGTAACAGTCGAGGACATGGTGGATTGATCGCTTCCACTTGTGCTATCGAGCGTCACCCAGCCAGCGGAAGGCGTTCCGGCGTTCCACGTCAGAGTAGCACCGCCGCTATTAGTGATGGTGAGCGTTTGCGCGTTCGGGTCCGTGCCTTCCGTTGTAGAGTAGTTCAGAGTGGTAGTGTTCAACTGCATGGAAGGGAAAGCCACGCTGATGGTGATTGGTATAGTAATTGGACTACCTGCAACGACTGCACCAGTCGCAGCATCAGTAGCGGTCAGTGTTACCGATGCTGTATAATCTCCACTCACCACTCCTGCTGCATCGGTCACTACAACATTTGTCACATCACTACCTGTTGCTACAAGCGTACCAGAGGTAGATGAGAGGCCCACAAATGCAGGGGCACCATTTAGTGTTGCAGACCAATTCAATGCTGTTCCACCTGTATTTGCAATATTTATTGGTGGTGAGCTTAGGCCATTGGTGCCGTGTGTCATTGCAGCACCAGCACTTGCAGAGAGTGCTGGTGCTGCAACTACCGCAACCGACACGCCAACATTTTGCGGACTACCCACAATTGTCGCGCCTCCATTGGTGGCGTTGAGAGCAATGGAGCCATTATAAGGAGAGTTGGTTGCCGATAATGTAGTGCCAGTCACCGTTACGGTAAACGTTGCGCTACCGCCAGAAGCAATGGGCGCAGAGGTAGGACTAACACTTAACCAATCTGTACCATTCATCAATGATACATTCGGAGTGACGCTTACATTCCCGTTACAAGTGCCACTGGCAGATATTGTGAACTTTTGTGGAGGAGGAGATTGTCCGGCCTCCGTACTAAAGTTTAAGGCGCTGACAGATGGTGTTCCCAACATACATGCAGGTTGCACTAGAAAACTCACAGGTATCTGAATAGGTGCGCCAATAGCTTGATGAGTCACGCTATCGCTTGCAGCAAGTGTCACAGAGGAGTTATAGGGTTTGGAATTGGGATTGAGTCCACTCAGTGAGACACTCACACTGCTGCTAGATGGCGATGTAGGCGTGACTACACCCGTTGAAGTTGCGGATAGCCATGTGGCGTTAGGTGTGACGCTCCACGCAACTGGATTCGCACAGGCACCACTTGCCTTAATAGTTAATGACTGCGCGGCAGGATTGGTCTGTCCTGAGATGCCATTAAAGGAGAAAGAATTCTGCGTTGCTGAAACCGCGCATGCAGCCTGCACGTTAAAGCTGACCTGTATCATTCCAGGACTACCTGCGGCTGTATGTCCAGCACCATCTGTTCCCGAAATTGTTAGCGCACCACTATAAGGATTCGGCGAGAGGCCATTGAGTTGTGCCTTGACCGACAACGACACCGATTGATGCGCGGCAAGACTGCCACCTGGAGAAGAAACGTTCAACCAGTTACCACCGCCAGTTGGAGCGACAAACGACGCTTGCCAGTTGAGCGTGCCCCCTGCGGAATTTGTGATAACGATATTCTGCGGTGACGGATTTCCTTGACCAACGACTCCGTTATATGTAAGCGTGTTCGTAGAAATGTTTATGACTGGTTCTGTTGGTTGCCCCAATGTGAAAGTCACTGGAACAGTATCACTGCCGGTCGAGGTGGTGAATACAATCGAACTGTTGTATGTACCGGGTTGTAAACCAGTGTCGTTAATGCTTACAGTTGGGTGCGTGGGAGTTGTGCCACTGTTCGTATTCAGTTGCAGCCATTGCGAACCAATCGTGGTACTCCACGCCAGAGTCTGTGTACAACCTTGCGAGACGGCAACGTTTATACTTTGGCTGGCTGGTGCCGCCTGCCCATAAGCACTTGCGAAGGATAACATGGCGGGCGTAACCTGTAGCCCACACTGTGGATTGATGGTGATAGTCACGACAATGCTCTGTGGGCTATCTTTTACCTGGCCTTGACCACTAAAGGTAATGACACCGCTATACGTTCCTGGCAACAGAGTACTCGTGTTGATGCTCACATGAACAATCTGGGTTGTTCCTACAGGCGTGGCAGTCATGAGGCCACCTGTAGATGAGGGAGCCTTTTGAATCTCACCTGATTGCGGTGAGACAGAGAGCCACGAAGCATTTGTCGTTCCGTTCCAGGATAATGACCGCACACCGAGGTTGCTGACAGTGACTGTTTGAGGTGGTGGTGGACTACCTCCATCTGTCGCAGTAAAGGCAAGCACGGCAGGGCTTACATCAAGTACAGCATCTTGCCCAGCGTTCAGTGGCACGACGCTCATCTTCACACTCACACTACCATTCCCCGCATTGGAGAGAAAATTTAGATGAGCGGTATAGGAGCCAAGCTTTAGTTGCGAGCGATCTACAGCAACCGTTACCTGCGCTTTCGCAATGTCGGCAATCGTTCCCTGTTTAGGTGTAATTTGCAGCCAAGGCTGATCTGTACTGCTTTGCCATGTAATCTGTCCACTTCCTACATTGCTCAGTGTGATTTGTTGAGTTGAGTGCGTTGCGAAATCGCCAGCACCCATGTCGAGAGTAGAAGTGGAAATGATGAGATGCGCTGGTCGAAGTGCAGTGTTGTTACCCGTAACGAAAATTGGAAAACGCGCGGTTCTGTGAAGTACTGCATCCTCCGCATTTACTGTATGTATACCTGACTGCCACTCAGTTGAAATAGTAAGAGTATCGGTAAAGGCTCCTTTGCCATCTGCGGCAATGCGCGTGAGATAGTGCGTATCGACGACAGGAATCGCCGCATCACGACTTAGCGCAACAAATCCATTAGGGCTAAAATTACTGCCGTGTAGTGTTAGCGTTCCTCCTGGCGCGACGCTGCTAGCTGATGCTTGTAGTGTCGGTTCATGAGGACTAGCAGAAGAGTTCAAGAAACCGTGTCCAACGGTGAAAAAGATACCGAACACAGCGATAAAGAGCAGAATACTCGCCGCGAGAATACGTGCCCAGAATAGAGATGTAAACCTTACCCGTTGCTTTGGAAAGAGTCTTTGTGGTGGTAAGGGATTCAGTACAATCGGATGCATTTGTGAAGGTCGTGGTGAAAAGAGAGTGTCTTCAGGCTCGTCGGGCGCATCCAACTCTTTATGCCATGTCAGATGATGTTCTGCCTCATTCACTAATGCCTGGGGCGAGAGATCGTCCTGTAGATAATCCTGGTTTTCTCCGTAAGCTTCTTCCCATAGAGACGAAGCTAGCGCAGACGGAGGAAGAGCGTCTTCGGCTTGTTGTCCCACCTGCACAGGTGTTGACTCAGGTGCGGGAATCAACCTCCCACAGGAAGTACAAAAGTGGGCTGTTTCAGGCATTGCTGTTTCGCAATGTGGACAACGAGTACTGTTCAACGTAATAGCCCCCTTCAACGATATGCATCGCTACGTTGCGGAAATCGAAATAAGTCTATTGATTAAGAGTATACTCTATTCAATTATGCAAATATAAGTGTACGGGACAAATGGCTTGCTGTCAATCGTACAAGGTATACCATTTTGTTTCAGTTTACGCCTTCCAGAAAATATATACATATCGAAGTGTTATAAATTTGACAATTCCCCTCTTCGACTTATATGCTGATAGGAATCTTTCCTCAATAGCTAAACGTAGAAAAGCGCGATTTCGATGGCATGACTTGTTTCAATAGAAAGAGAGAAAGTTGCATGATTGAGCCGCGTAGCTCTTTCGTCGATACCGATGCTATCTGTTTACACTACCTCGAATGGGACCCGCAGGGAAGTTGCTCTGAAGAGCAGGAAGCAACACCGAGCAGTGATGAAATACCTCTTGTGCTGTTGCATGGTCTAAGCGCAACGGCTGATACGTGGAGATTGGCGGCACAAGAATTATGTCATAAACATCTTGTTATAGCTTTTGATTTACGTGGACATGGGGAAAGCACGAAACCTACAGACGGCTACGATTTGGCGACGGTAGCCGAGGATGTAATACAGGGTATGGCGGCTCTCGGTCTCGGTCAGGTCGCGCTGGTCGGACATGGTTGGGGAGCGCGTGTCGCACTCGTAATGGCGGCGCAACATCCTGCGTTAGTCAGTAATCTCATTCTGGTCGATTGTCCACATGTGGAACCACGTCACTGGCCCGGTATGACGCGAGACCGTTTCATCCGTGAAACCGATGTCAAGCAGATGTATATGTCCCGTTCGACCTTCATAGAAACCATGCGGCAAGAAATGCGTCTCTTCTGGTCGGCAGAGGTAGAGGCCGTGCTGCTCAAAACGGTACAGGAATTTCCCGATGGACACCTTGAAGAATTGCTCTCCCCCGACAATCAGCGACGCATTCGTGAAGCGTTGTGGGAGGATCGTGCCCTGTCGTATTACAGCAAACTTGCATGTCCCGTCCTACTCATTCCAGCGGCGGCTGAGCCAAAGGCCGAGCAGGAGTTTCCAGAGCGGCTTGAGCATAGCGATGAGTTCTCTGCTGCGAAAGGCTACATGGCGGCTCAAGTTGCGGAGATTATTCCGCGTTGTTCCGTGCTATGGATGCCCAATACGGCACATGATATACAGCTACAACATCCCCTTCTACTGGCTCAAGCTATCACGCGTTTCATGGCCTGAAGAAGATAAGAGAAGGATTTTTCTATATGACGACAGTTCTCTACTTGAATGGCAACATCTACACAATGGATGCCGCACAACCTCGCGCTCAAGCAATGGCAATTGATGACGCCACTGGACGTATTCTTGTGGTTGGCGTGAATGATGAGGTGCGACGGGTGGGTGGACAGCACACGCACATTGTGGACCTAAAGGGCAAAACGGTACTGCCGGGCTTTATTGACGCGCATATTCACTTGTTGCATACCGCGCATAGCCAGAACCAGATTGATGCACGCGAGGCTACAAGCGAAGACGCGGTGGCAGAACTAGTACGGCAACGTGCCACACAGACACCTCCTGGACAATGGATACAGGGCGGTCAATGGGATAGAAATCTATGGTCTAATCCCCACTTTCCCACTAAGGCTTCGCTTGATGCCGCCGCGCCGGGGCATCCCGTTGCGCTTTCGAGCAAAGACGGTCACTTGCTGTGGGTAAACTCGCTCGCCCTGCAACGCGCTAACATCACTTCCGAGACGCCACAACCCGAAACGGGTCACATTCTGCGCGATGGTGCAGGGGAAGCAACCGGCGTACTACAAGAAGAGGGCGCAACCAACCTTGTATTTCGCGTTATCGGTCATTCCGACCCGACCATGAACCGTGTATTGCTAGAGCGCACGCTAGCACAGGTGCAGAGAAGCGGCATCACCACTATTCACGATATCGAGGGTGATACGTCGCTCAATCTGTTTCAAGAGCTACGTGCCGAGGGCAAGTTAGGTGTACGCGTTCACATGATTCTGCCGCGTCAGATGTTGCCACAGTTACGGACACAAGGCATCAATAATGATGACAACGACCTGATACGCATTGGTGGCATCAAGATTTTCGCAGATGGCACGCTCGGCTCGCAGACCGCCGCCATGCTTGAGAGCTTCGAGGGCAGTCCTGGCAACTACGGTATCCTCACCATTCCAGAGCAAGAGATGAGAGATACGGTCAGCGACGCCACTGAAATGGGTCTCACCATCGCCATTCACGCGATTGGCGACCGTGCGGCGAAGGTCGCCCTCGATGCGATTGAACGCGCCCAGGAGTTGATCGCGGAACAGGGAACGCCCGAAGACGCACGCTCCAGTCTGCGCTATCGCCTTGAGCATGTACAACTTATCACCCCTGCCGACCTCGAACGCATGCGCCGCCTCAACGTCATCGCCTCCATACAGCCCTTCCATGCCGTTGCGGACCGCGATATAGCCGAACGCTACTGGGGTAAACGCGCCCGTCGTGCCTACGCCTATCGCACCATGCACGACCTCGGCATTCCGCTTGCGATGGGGTCAGATGCTCCCGTCGAACGCTTCGAGCCGTTAGACATTCTCTATGCCGCCACAGTGCGACGCGCCCCGCATATTCAACGTCCCCCCTGGCTGCCCGATCAAGCCCTTTCGATTGAAGATGCCCTCTGGGGCTATACAATGGGAGCAGCCTACGCAGGTGCGGAAGAGCAATTCAAAGGCTCACTTACCGTCGGCAAACTGGGCGACGCCGTTGTATTACGCGAAGATATTCTCAGCATCCCACAGGAGAAGATGCCCGAAAATGGTGTGCAAGCAACAATCGTCGGTGGCAATGTTGTGTATGGGGAATTATAACAAAAGACCTCATAGCGGCAGAGCCGCTATGAGGTCTTTTGTTATAATTCCAACTAGCCTCCTGCGAGCTTCACCTTGTACCCAAGTTCAGTGAGCTTTGCCTGCACCTTTTCGCGGTGATCGCCCTGTATCTCGATGACACCATCCTTGACCGTGCCACCCGAGCCGCACAACTTCTTGAGTTGTTGTGCCAGTGCTGTAAGAGCGTCATCGTCAGCGGGAACGCCAGTAATCACAGTTACAGTTTTGCCACCGCGCTGCTTGCGGTCGCGCATGATACGTACAATGCCGTCGCCCTTTCGAGTTGTGCCGCTCGCCTGTTTGTCATCGGGAGGACGTATTCGACCACCATCAGTTGAATAGACGGTGTAATCTGGCATATAAGTTTCCTTATGAATTATGGATAAAAAATTTGTGTGTATGATATCACATGCATTACAGTGGCAACGTAAAACTAAACGTCGTCCCGCTCGGCTTGCTCTCCCCGTTGGCATCGACGAGCGTAGTATATGGCTCTAGCTGTAGCGTGCCGCCGTGCGCTGTGATGATAGATTTGGTAATGTAGAGGCCAAGACCAGAACCTTTAGATGTTTTCGCCGCCTGTAAACGCACGAAGGGCTGGAAGATTTGCTCAAATTCGCTGGCGGGAATCTCGTGCCCTAAGTTATGCACACTCACATGTACTGCATCCGCTGTTTTCCAGACGCGTGTGGTGATAACGGTGTCTTCATCGGAGTATTTGATGGCATTGTCGAGCAGATTGCCGAGTGCTTGTTGCAAGCGTTCGCTATCACAGGTGTTGATAATTTTTTCCTCTGGCACCTCGACTGTCAAGGTATGGTGAGGCGCAACGGGACGTAACTGTTCAACCATTTGCACTGCAAGTGCGACGATATCACATTCTGCACGAATAAGCGTGAAGTTGCCAGAGGTGAGCCGCGACAAATCGAGTAAGTCCCCCACGAGGCGTGTCATGCGTTGCGCTTGACTAATCACAATATTGCCACTGCGACGAAATGAAGCCTCGGACTTTTTCCCCTGCTGACGCATCATCATTTTTGTGTAGTTGATAATAGGAGTCAGTGGACCAAGGAGGTCGTGAGCAATCATTGCCGTGAATTGCTCTTTGTTTGCTAGTTGCTCTCGTAATAATAGGTTCTCTGCCGTAAGTTCAGCTATCTGACGCTGCATTTCCTGAATGTTCTCATCTTGCGTTTGCACTTGTTGCACCTGCATACCCGCTAGCTCCCTATTCATACCAACACCCTCTCCACGAAGGTTGTGTAATTAGTATACCCCCTCAAGAAAAAGGAGTTGCACTAATAGCAATTAACTAGGAGTATTGGGTAGGTAAGGATTCCAAAAGAGAGCATGTGTCCGCTTTCGCACAAGAACAGAATCCCCAATAGCCAGAGAAAAGCTGTACAGCTTTTCTCTGGCTATTGGGGATTCTGTTCTTGTGCTGGCAATATATCAAGCTCTTCCAGTTCCTCTTGTGCTGCCTCGCTAAAGCGTGTTACATCCAATGTACGATCAGCATGCGCGATGAGATGGCGGATGCGTTCGGCAATTGAGACGCGCATGTAGGAGTCCGAGGTGAGCAGCAGCTCACTCACCGCGATCTCGATCTGCTGGCGTTGAATGGCGGCAAGCATAGATTCTTCTTGCATGGCTTATCTATCTTTCGTACCGTTATGCCGCGCTGGTTGGTGCGGCAGGTTTGCTATCGCTTGACGTTTTGCTACCGCTTTCGGCTGGTGTACTACTTGTATTACCGTCGCTAGTTGGCTTCGCTGTCTCGGTTTTTGCATTTTCACCTGAAGTAGTTGGTTCGTCTTTTGCGGAGGCGGCTGTACTTGCGCTATCACGATGGTCGGTTTTGTAGAAGCCCGACCCCTTGAACACAACTCCTGCTGGAAAGAGTACGCGCCGAATTTCGGCACCGCAGTTAGGGCAAGTGGTCAACGGCTCATCGGTCATTTTTTGCCATGTCTCGAAGCGATGTCCACATGTTTTACATAGATATTCATAGGTTGGCATATTACCAGTCACCCCTTGTTATTATTCGATGTGTATCCATCATCATGATGTTTTTTTATACATCGTCGGGTACCTGTAAAGGTTCCCTATTAAAAGTATACGTATCCTAGCGTTAATTGGCTTTGCTGTCAATTCGATGCATGGATCGATTATGAACATTTACGTGCGTAGCTGTAGAGGTCATAATTCATTACGCCCTCGTGCCCCGTTGATTCCGTTTTCAATAGTTGTGAACGTTGTCTACTGGCACGAGGGCGTAATGAATTATGACCCCTACAACCGATGCGTGCCACGTTAGTTCGTTATCGCGTCCTTTGAGATATCGATTGCCAGGAGGACGCGATAAATCGGTCCCTACTATAAAAAACATAGGTGGGGAGACGCTTTATTCCAGTTTCCCGATGTACTCTTTGACCTTTTCGGCGGCGTCTCGCGTCATGCCATCGAGGGCGGCGAGGTCGTCGAGGCTGGCAGCACTGATGGCTTTGACGGAGCCGAAGTGCTTGAGTAGAGCTTGTTTGCGTTTGGGACCGATACCTGGAATTTCGTCGAGGACGGATTTGAAGGTACGTTCGGAGCGCACTTTGCGGTGATAGGTGATGCCGAAGCGGTGCGCCTCGTCACGAATGCGCTGCACCATGTAGAGACCCTGCGAGGAGCGCGGCAGAATAATCGGTTCAGGTGAGCCGGGGATGTAGATTTCCTCCTGTGAACTAATCTGCGTATGGTTCTCTTTGGCAACGCCCACCGTCGGAATGTCCAGATGTAGGTCGTTCATGACCTCCATAACCGCGCTAAGCTGTCCCTTGCCACCGTCGAGAATGACCAGATCGGGTAATGCCCATCCGTGATGCAGAGGACTCTTGCCATCCGGCTCGTCATCGGTATCCTCAATATGCCCGACACTATCCATGCTCTGGTCATTGTTCGCTTCGTCGCTCACGTTCATCTCCTCGACAGCGATAGTCTCCTCTGAATCGAGCGTCTGCGCCTGTGCCGAAGCTGCTTTGCGGAATCGACGCCGAATCACCTCTTGCAAACTTGCGAAGTCGTTGGCACCTTCGACGGTTTTGATTTTGAAACGCCGATACTCGCTATTCTTAGGGCGACCCCCCTGAAACACGATCATCGCGCCAACGGAGTTCGTACCCTGTGTATT
>CAXUGH010000123.1:0-13945 GCA_964250365.1 uncultured Ktedonobacteraceae bacterium | reverse complement strand
TACTTATATCACATCGTTTCGCCTCTGCCTCAGTCTACGTCCCCTTAGTTTGCAAATTTTGCAGCGTTACTTGACTTTTTCCTTGTTGTGCCATATGCTGAGATTGGTGAATGAGACAACGGAGAAGAGAGGATGCGTAACGCTTCTTAGCGTTGAAGACAAGAGAATATGTGAGGTATATAAGCGTGTAGAGACGTGTATGGAGGTAGGAGGGGAGGAATGATTCCGATGAGAAGCGACGAATTCATAAAAGAGAGGTTGCTATGGCACAGCCGATTCTTCATGCAAATCACACGATATCTTCGTCAGTAGTTTCTGCCCGTTCAGAACGTAGGTTACGCCAGTTATGTGCATGGATCGCCCTCTATATGCTCATGCAGGCAGAGTTGGGGCTGGCATGGGATAGACAGTGGCATGATCTGATAGGACGCGATTCGTTCTGGATTCCTCCGCATATTTTGCTCTATACAGGAGTTGCAGGGGCTGGACTCGCGGCTCTCTGCCTCGTGTTGCTAGACACGCGACGCTACTATCAAAAGATAGCGGGCGTCGATGATAGTTCGACGGTTGCCATTTTCCGTTTCTTTAATTCACCACTTGGCTTTGCTATTCTCGTTTTTGGTGCCTTGAACGATGTGCTGGCAGCCCCGTTGGACAACTACTGGCATGAATTATATGGCATTGACGTGACGCTCTGGTCTCCCTTCCACATCATGGGTACAATCGGCGGTGTGCTTATGGGATTGGGAAGCCTTTACGCTTTTGCATCGGAGGCTGTGCTAGAGCGACAGAACGCCTCTGCGAGACGCTTTCTCACGTTAAGCGGTCCCGAATGGGGCTTGCTCCTTCTACTGGCGGCTTTTATGGAGATTGCCCTTCCTGCACTCACTGCGTTTCCGCCGCTCAACATTGGTTTACCCTGGCAACTTTTAACTTATCCACTTCCACTAGCTGCAGTGGGCGGTTTTTGCTTGACGAGTGCTGTACGAGCAACGCGCAAAACGGGAGCGGCGACTATGACCGCGCTACTCTTATTGTTAGTGTCGCTATTCACGCAAACATTTGTACCTATCGCGCTAAGTTACGCTGTACAACGGTTAGGACTTGTGTATCGCTTTGCTGGTCGCACGCCCACTTTTAATATTACGCTTGTACTCATTCCACTCCTGTTTGTGCTATGTGGACTTGTCATTGATGGGATCGCTTACTGGCGTTCGCGACGACAGAAAACGACAGAAAATTCCTCGTTTCTTTATACATTGATCAACAGCTTTGTTGTGGCTGTGGCTGTAACAGTGTTTCCTGCTGGCCTTGTGCGTCTCCTGCATCTCTTTCCCGCTATTCCAATTAACTGGGATATTCTTGGTATTCTCACTCCTGGCTGGCAAGAGGTCTTGCTCACGCTCCCGTTTGCGTTTTGTATGGCGGTCATCGTTGTGCCGATAGGCGTTCTCTTCGGTGACATCTGGCATTGGAGCAAACGATAGCACTGTGCTGTACAGGGAGGTACGTATGATGAGAATGCGAGAATTTGGGCATAGAGATGTCAGGGTACGAATTGATACCAGGGCACCCGCAAGGGGATGCCCCTCCCATACACGTACATTCTTCATCGGTGGCAACGTCGTATGGGAGGGGCATCCCCTTGCGGGTGCCCTGGTATTATGGATGTTTTTTATGTTTATGTTCTTCCTATCCACCACACCCGCGCTAGCCGCCATTCACGATCAACCAGTACAGAGCCAGACGCTCGTGGCAGGTCCTTATACCATCGTGATGGGGCTGTCTACAAGCCAACCAATTGTGGATCAGGACTTTACTGTTACTATCGTGCCGCGTGGGGTGACGCTTTCGGGAATGGTGCAGGCTCAACCAGGACCAGGAACCGATGGCATTATAGTGAGAAGGACGTTGGTTGCCGATAGCGTCCATCCACAAACGCTTGAGAGTGAAATACGTGTGCCTGTACGGGGCGCGTGGACGCTTGTGGTGAACCTGAATGGACCACAGGGAGCCGGAAGCGCGAACATGGATATAATTGTGGCAGTGCCAAATGCGATTCCACCCTGGCAGGGCTGGACGATTGGTCTATTGCCGCTCGTAGGTTTTGTCTGGCTGATCTGGCGACAATGGAGATATCGCCGTACTTTGCTCAAACAGGCGTATCAAAAGTAACACACACACTAATGACCTCCATTTTGAAAAATGGAGGTCATTAGTGTGTGTGTTACTTATCCCCAGCGTTGGCGGATACGGGGCAGAATTTCTTTTGAGTAGAGTTGCAGGAAACGCGACTGGTCGTCGCCGGGGGCATGGAAGATCAGGTGCGTGAAGCCAAGTTCTATGTATGGGCGTATCTGCTCGATGTGCTCTTCTGGATCGCTAGAGACGAGCCAGCGCTTGTAGGCTTGATCGGCGACGGTCTCGGCTCGACGCTCCATTTCGCGTGCATCGTGAATTTCGGCCTTGTCTTCGGCAGGCAACGAAAGGGCGGCCCAGATGCGCGTATCAGACATTGCGCGGTCTCTATCGGTATCGAATGAAACCTTGACCTCGATAGTGCGCTCGATATCGTCGGGGTTCTTGCCCGCAGCCTTCGCCCCTTCTGCTACGGCTGGTAGCAACTGGTCACGATAGAGTGTATCACCTTTGCCGGATGTACAGATGAAGCCATCGCCAGCTCTGCCCGCGAACTTTGCGGCAACGGGACCACCCGCACCGATGTAGATGGGAACAGGCTGTTTGGGCTTGTCGTAAATCGTTGCGTTACGTGTATGGTAGTACTCACCATCGAAGTTCACAAGGTCTTCCGTCCACAGTTGCTTAATCAGGGCAACCGCCTCGCGCAAACGTGCCAGTCGCTCTTTCGCAGGAGGCCAATCGGTGGCTGTAACGGCAACCTCATTTAACGATTCGCCGGAGCCGACGCCGAGAATGACACGTCCAGGATTGAGTACGCCCAGCGTCCCAAATGCCTGTGCAATCACCGCCGGTGGATAGCGGAACGTTGGTGTGAGAACACTCGTCCCCAACTCCACGCGTTGTGTACGCTCACCAACGGCACCGAGCCAGACGAGCGCGGAGGGCGCATGTCCATTTGTGTGTCGCCAGGGTTGGAAGTGATCGCTAATCCATACGCTATCGAAACCAACTTCTTCTGCCTCAACCGAGAAGTCAATCAGTTGACGCGGCCCAAATTGTTCTGCCGAAGCCTTGTATCCCAGTTTCAAAGGATGCTTTGCCATAAGGTTGTCCTTTATCGTGTTCGCTATTTGTTTTTGAAATTCGTAGGGACCCGATGTATTGCGTCCGCTGTGCGATTTATCGCCTATGATCCGTTTGCTGCATTTACGTATATCCAATAAATCGGCTTCGGACGCGATACATCGGGTCCTTATGAATCCATATGGTCTTATTCATTCTATCATGTGGAGGGGGTTGCATGTTATAAAATATGAGCCGTTGGAGCGTTTATTGTCTTTACTAACAGGCTCTGTACAAATGCGTCAATGGCAAGTGTGCGTCCAGCGTCCCAGATGTTTTTAAATGCTTCGTTCCCTAGTTCTGCTTGTAGGATTGCGAGGTCCTGTTCATGTTGGTGTGCATCGATTGGTGGAAATGGAACACCAAGTTGCTCACGCAAAGCCGAAGCCACTGCGTATCGTAGCGTTGCCGTATGCCATTGACTTTGCATGGTAGAGAGATTAGCTATTCGCTCGATTGTTCTGGCGATTCCTGCTTTTTCTCCGCGTTCCCATTGCCGTGCCAGACTTTTATAGTATAGAGTTGCGGCTGGTTCCACGTCGCCTTGTTCCTGTACAATTGCACCTAACGTATTCTGAGCCAGTGCGATGCCCCATCCATCTTCGAGGTGTTCAAATAGTGCTAAGCTCTCCTCAGCAGAAGCTCTAGCACTTGCAAAATCGTTCTGCAGGCGGCCTAATTCAGCCATATTATTGAGCGAGAGAGCCAATCCCATATGGTCGTTCATCTCTCGTTGTAAGAGCAACGCATGCTGGTGATAATGTTCAGCTTGCTCAAACTTCCCCTGCGACGCAAGAATGTAACCCAGATTTGCCAACACATGAGCAATCTCTCGAATGTCGCCTTGTGTCTCAAAGCGAGCTAAACTTTGTTTTTGCAAGGCTATAGCGGCGTCGAGCTTACCTTGATCAAGTGCCACATTCCCTAGGCGATTGAGAACCTGGGCAGTCTCTTTTGTTATCCCTATTTGCTCATATAACGTTAGGCTTGTAGTTAGAACGGCTTTAGCATACTCATAATCTCCTTGAGCAGCAGCCAAACTACCTAAGCCATGTAGTGCTTGAGCATGAAGCATCAATCTTTCGCCAGAAGGGTCGCTTCCTTGTAGAGCATTCTCTAACCAGCTACGCCCCTCGCTGAGGGAACCACGAGTCTCCCATAATGACCAAAATAGTCCACTGAGTTGCAAGGCAAATTCTTTATGGGCTTGTTGACAGGCCCATTGCAACACTGAACGCACGTTCTCCTGTTCTGCTTCGAGTTGTAAGAGCCATTGCTTTCGTTGCTCTCCAACGAGTAAAGGGAGTATATGTTCGTGTAGACTAAGCAAGTAGGTTGCAAGCTGGCGAAAGAGAGAATCTTGCTCGTCACTTTCTGCCAAACGCTCCAGCGCAAACTCCTGTATGGTTGCAAGCATTCTGAAACGTGGCGTATCGTCGGCATAAACGGTTTGTTCACGCTGAATCAGACACTGATCGAGTAGTGCTAAAAGGCCGTCGAGGAGACCGACTTGCACGTTGTTTACAGTAGCACATACCGCCTCTCCCGCTTCAACCGTCCATCCATTTGCAAAAACAGCGAGGCGCCAAAAGAGTACCTGCTGATTAGGTTGTAGTAGATCATAACTCCATTGAATTGTAGCGTGAAGTGTTTGCTGCCGAGATGGGGCGTCTTGAGTACCTGTAGTGAGAAGTGCCAATTTCGATTGAGACTGCAAGCGTTCTCGTAGTTGTTGGGGAGAAAAGAGGCGCATGCACGAGGCAGCCAGTTCGATGGCAAGTGGTAGTCCGTCCAGAAGGCGGCAAATGTTGACAAGTGTTGATTCGATAGTTGTCGTGACCTCAAAGTCTGAGTCGATGGCGCGAACGCGATTTAGGAAGAGTTCCACAGCAGGAGGCCATGTTCTTTCAACAAAGGTTGTTATAGGTAACGTGAAATTTAGAGGAGGGACATGGAAAAGCTGTTCTCCATGTATATGTAATGCACTCCGACTGGTTGTTAGAATACTGAGCCGCGGGCAGTGTGTAAGCAGTTCGCTGATGAAAGGTGCGGCTGGAAGCACCTGCTCAAAGTTGTCAAGTAGGAGCAGGAACGACTTTGTGTGTAGAAATGCGATCAGGCGATCTAGTAAAGGTTGAGACCCATGCTCAGAGATACTTAGAGCCTGAGCTATAGTAGGAAGCACAAGTGCGGTATCTGGAAGGGAAGCAAGAGCCACGAAGACGATACCGTTGGGAAATATGTCTGCCAGCATATGTGCAGCTTGCACTGCTAGACGCGTCTTACCGATGCCACCTGAACCAGTAAGAGTAAGTAGACGCACTTGCTTATCTCGAAGCAACACACCGATACGTTCAAGTTCTTGTTCACGTCCAATCAATGGTGAAGCAAAGAGCGGAAGTTGAAAGGCAGATTCTTCATGCATGGAAGAGGAATAGGATGGTAGGATTTGCTCATTATCAGGTCGAGCGGCGGCGACAAACGCTGAACGCTCTTCTTGTGAGAGGTTGAGAGCGTCAGCTAGCAGTTGAACGGTCTCAAGTCGTGGTAGTATGCGTATCCCCCGCTCAAGGTCACTAATACCTCGTGTACTCAGACTGGCCTTTTCCGCAAGAGCTTCTTGTGAGAGTGTAGCGGCAATTCGATAGTGTTTAAGCAGTTTCCCGAAGCGTGAGGGAGCGGAGAAAGCCATAGTATAACCTCAACAACGTTCAATTCAACCAGACGCAACGCTCCTATCATACCATATAGCGCACTTGCTTATTTCAATACTGGCGATAGTCATACGTGCGTGGGAAATGCGTGGGGAAACTTCATAGTCTGTCTGCGCCACAATGCCTATAGTGTTCTGTGTGAATCAAGGAATGGGTGGAGCGCGGAAGCGCAAGGACAATCGCCCTGAAAATGACATAACTCTTGTATCAGAGCGGAAGGCGGTAAGGGAACAAGAGTAGAGAGGACAGTTTTTATGAGTACATCACCACAGGAGACTCCCAAAGTACAATATAGAGATGTAGTTTCGCCAACTGTAGGAAATCAGCTTAGGGAGAAAAGGTATCGTTCGCTAGTTCATTGGCGATCATCCCACTTCACGTTATTCTGGGTTGGGCAGAGTCTCTCATTTATGGGTGATGGATTCGCATTTATAGCATTGCCACTGCTAGTCTTACAGGCAACTGGCTCAGTGGCGCAGATGGGCGGTGTCACGGCGACGATGGGTGTAGGGCAACTCCTAGCAGGGTTGTTCTCAGGTCAGATAGTTGATCGCGTGAACCGACGGCGTTTGATGATTGTGTGTGATTGTGGACGTTTGTTGCTCTATCTAGCTATTCCGCTATCATGGTGGTTGTGGAAACCGTCGCTAGCATTGATTTATGGAGTGACGATACTAGCTTCTGTCCTGAGTAATGTCTTTGACGTGGCATCCACCACCATTGTTCCCAATTTGGTAGAAAAAGAGCGCATCACTGCTGCTAATGGACGATTACGCATGGCTATGTCTCTCTCCTTTTTAGTAGGACCAGCAGTGGCGGGTCTCGTATGCAAGCAATTTGGACCTGCTACTGCGATGGGGATTGATGCCGTCTCCTTTGGCTTCTCTGCATTAACGCTCATATTCATTCGCTTACGACGGCTTGCCCCTGAGTTAGTACAGAATCGGTCGCGCCTCAACTTTTTGAACGACCTCAGTACTGGTATTCGCTTTGTATGGAATGAACCAACACTACGTGTGATGTTACTTTTCCTGGTCCCACTTATCATTGCTGAACAGAGTACCAATAATCTGATGATCTACTACTTCAAACATAATCTGTTCTGGAATGATACGAGTGTTGGCATCTTTTTTGGAGCCAGTAGCATTGGAGCATTACTTGGTGGATTACTAGCCAATACACTAAGGCATCGCTTTGGCTTCGGCTTCTGCTATCTAGGTGGTCTTTTGCTGATTGGAATGGGAATGGTTCTCATTATGGTGGCACCAGCCTTTCTTCTTTTATACGTGCTACTGGATATAGGTATTGTCTTTGGCTACTCGGTCAATAGCATTGGTTCTCTCTCTCTACGTCAAGAAATTACGCCAGACTGGTTAATGGGGCGCGTGAGCGCGGTGTTCATGACTGCTGCTATGGCTCTTGGTCCGATTGGTGCGCTGCTAAGCACGGCAATTGCAGTTTGGGTGGGTGCTGTTCCCGTCTTAATCGGCTTAGGTGCGATACTTGTTGCGCTTTCGCTATTGGGAGTCTTTACACCTGCTGCAAGAAGGCATCCCGAACAAGAGGTGATGGTTGAGCGGTGACACTAGCATGAGAAAGTTGTTCTGACAGCAGGGAGGCAGGGCAACTTTCTCATGCTAGCGTCACTACCAGTATCATCAAGAGCCTATCTACGTGTAGTACAATAAAGCAAGCTTACTTAGCATGATACAACAAAGAAAGATAGAACAATACATGATACAGACACGACCACAGCTTATCAAACCAGGGATATTTGGAAGCGTCGTTGCGGCAGACGCGCGACGCGGCCTTTTTGATGGTCAGAACGAGAGCATTCTAGCGAAAAACTGTCCCGTTGATGCCGTTTTTATTGGCGACTCTATTACAGAGACGTGGGCATTGGACGCGTATTTTCAGGGGGTAAGTGGCCTTCTCGTCAATCGTGGCATTGGAGGCGATGTAACAACGTATGCACGGAAACGCTTCGAGGCCGATGCACTTCAGTTGCATCCACGTCTGATTGTGTTGGCGATTGGCGTCAACAACCTGTGGAGCCTTGAGGCGTTGGAGCCTTCGCTGAGACGTACATCGCAGGATGTGAACGATGAGATTGTGAATGATATCTCGGCAATGGTGAAGGATGCGTTGACACATGACATTCCCATTGCGGTATGCAGTATTCTTCCTACAAACCTGCCTTTTAACATGTGGAATCTACTACGCAACCAGACGATTTCACAGGTCAATGAACGCCTGAAACACCTTGCACATGAACTGCAAGGTGTTGTTTTTATAGACTATCACAGTCGTTTCGTCGCCGACGACGGTCTGACTCTGCGCGATGGTTTAGCCGATGATGGCCTACATCCTCATTCTATTGGTTATGAGATAATGGCGAATGTGTTGCTCGATACACTGAAAGAAGCAGATGTTGCTACGTTTGACATGCGCTAGCGATGAATGTGGCTCATGCATACATGGCAATGCTTGCTGAGATATGAGTACAATAAAAGAGAACCAGACGATGTTTTCTCGTCAAATAACAGAGAAGTGTAAAGGAGAATAAGAGCATGCTCCTTGTTGGTGATATTGGTGGTACGAAGACAGAGCTTGCGGTATATGCCTCTGTCACCACGCTAACAACGCCTGTTGCGAACGACACGTTTCCAAGCAAATTATATAGCGGTTTAGAAGAGATTATCCGTGAGTTTCTCGCAAAACATGATGTGCGGGTTGACCGAGCTAGCTTTGGCGTTGCTGGTCCTATTGTTGCTGATAAGGCCACGATTACCAATTTGCCGTGGATCATTGACGCGGCACAACTGCAAGAGTCGCTCCATCTCAAATCGGTTTTGTTGCTGAACGATTTGGAGGCTCTTGCATCTGGCGTACCGTTCCTGCAACATAACGAACTGGAAACTCTCAACACTGGGCAACCTACCGCAAACGGTCCACTCGCCGTTATTGCACCAGGAACAGGGCTTGGTGAAGCGTTCTTGACGTGGGATACGCAAACCTATGTCGCGCACAGATCTGAGGGAGGACACGGCGATTTCGCCCCGACCAACGAGCTACAAATGGGCTTACTGAAATATTTGCAACCGCGCTACGACCATGTGAGCTACGAATGGGTTTGCTCTGGACGCGGCATGCCCAACATCTACACATATCTGAAAGATAGCCATTACGCCGAGGAACCTGGGTGGCTAGCAGAGCAATTGGCGCAGGCAAAAGACCCAAACGCGGTTGTAGTGCAGACTGCTCTTAATAAGGCAGATCCCTTGTGTGTAGCGACAATGCAAATGTTTGTGTCTATTCTCGCCGCTGAAGCTGGCAATCTAGCACTCAAGATATTATCTTCTGGTGGTCTCTATATTGGTGGTGGTATTCCGCGTCACATCCTGCCATTTCTTAAAGACGAACTCTTCATGAAGACGTTTCTGGACAAAGGGCGTCTCGTCGAAGTGCTGAAGCCAATGCCCGTGCATGTGATTCTCAATCCAAAGGTGGGGTTGCAGGGAGCGGCCTATCGCAGCTTTGCCTTGCAAAGGCACGAAGGAAATATATAAACAAATTTTTTCCACAATCATACGAAAGCAAAAGCTTTCGTATGATTGTGGAAAAAATTTGTTTGTACTATCCCGCGTGTTCGAGTTCCGCGACTTCAGTATCCGTGAGTTGAATTGCGGTTGCCGCAATATTCTCTTCCAGATGTTTTACGGATGATGTGCCTGGAATCGCTAGCATGATGGGCGAACGTGCTAGTAACCATGCTAGGGCAATTTGTGCTGGTGGGGCTGAATGCCTTTGCGCGAT
Source organism: uncultured Ktedonobacteraceae bacterium (assembly GCA_964250365.1). Classification (GTDB taxonomy): domain Bacteria; phylum Chloroflexota; class Ktedonobacteria; order Ktedonobacterales; family Ktedonobacteraceae; genus JBBQVS01. The sequence continues at coordinate 4,151 of CAXUGH010000123.1, read as the reverse complement.
CTCTGACAAGACGCCGTGTCCCTGTCCAAGTTGTCCAATGGCTAAGGGGAAGAATGGAGAAAACGCGATGCCCTGTTGTGTGCAAGCATCCAATACATCTTCTCCGTTGCGGTGAACCAGATTGTAGAGATTCTGGACCGAGACAACCTGCGCGATAGCTTGCGCCTCCTTCAACTGTTGCATATTTACGTTGCTGACACCGATGTAACGGATTTTGCCTTCGCGCTGTAACTCAGCGAGTGCCGCTACTGAATCGGCAAAGGGGACATCCGAGTTCTCCATCTGGCGACAATGGACGAGGTGAAGCTGCTCTAGGCGCAACTGACGCAGGTTATCCTCACAGGCGGCACGTATATCTTCCGGGCGCAGAGCAGGATTCCAGCTTTTGTCTGCACCACGTACAGCACCAAATTTGGTTGCTATAATAAGGTCGTCTGGATAGGGATAGAGCGTCTCGGCGATGAGGCGATTCGATACTTCTGGTCCGTAGTACGCGGCTGTATCAATGAAATTGACGCCGAGTTCGACCGCGCGTCTTAGCACAGCCCTGGCCTCGGTAGGATTGGCAGGTTCGCCCCATATGCCCTCTCCCGGCAAGCGCATTGTGCCAAAGCCGAAGCGATTGACAACCGTATCTTTGCCCAGTGTGACCGTCCCTGCGGTTGCGGCTGACAGGTTAGTATGTTCGTTCGCAGGATGCGATACCATGAAAATTTCCTCTTTCTCTTATTGAAGATTGATGAATTACCACAATCACAACATGTGATACACTTGAGAGTATGACACGTAAGCTATCGTATGACCAGAGTGTCTCTATCATATGATTCATAATGGTAGGATAAGTAAAATGAGTGAAGAGCAACGCAGACAAGACCTTGCGGATTTTCTACGCACACGACGTATGCGCCTTGCACCAGAAGAAGTTGGTTTGATAAGCGGCGGAAGGCGGCGCACTTCTGGCTTGCGACGCGAAGAGGTGGCGCAGCTAGCAAACGTGGGCGTTTCATGGTATACCTTATTGGAGCAGGGACGCGCCATTCATCCTTCGAGCGAGGTGCTACATAGTATCGCTGATGCGCTACAACTGACATCCGACGAGCGGCAACACCTTTTCTTGCTCGCCGACCAGCAGTATTTTTCTGACACACAATTTCATGAAGAGGTAAGCCCCGCGCTACGACGTGTACTTGACGCTCTCGATCCCATACCTGCCTATATCATGGGAAGACGTTGGGATTATCTCGCGTGGAACACAGCCGCCGAACACATCTTCTTGCCTACGAATCTCGCGCCGCCGCCTTATGAATATAATACCGTCTGGCGTATCTTCACCTCCTCAGAGATAAGAGTGCGTCACCCTGAATGGGAGCAGGTTGCACAAAGAGTACTGGCAGAATTTCGTGCTGATAGTGTGCGCTATGCTGACGATGAATGGTTCAAACGCTTGATCGCTGATTTACAGCGGGTAAGCCCTGAGTTTCGTGCATGGTGGCCCCTGCACGATGTACGCGGTAGAGCTGATGCGCGGAAAGACATAGAGCACCCGATTGTGGGACGCTTGATGTTCGAGCATACAACGCTACAGGTGCCCACTACGCCCGAACTCAAAGTCATGATCTACACACCACTTCCTGGAACGGACACGTTGGCGAAGTTACAGCAATTGGTGAATATGGAAGTGGCTTCCGGTGTGCTATAAAAAAAGTGAGAAACGGCACGTGTGCCGTTTCTCACTTTTTTTATAGCTTACAGGTTAGTCTCGATTATATTGAGAAGACATCATCGGCATCTCTACACGACTTGGTTGTTTCGGCATCGCTGGTGCGTCCTCGGAAGTGAGGAGTACACGCGCGAGTTCAGCGGAGCCGAGTGCCAGACCATTGAGTATGAGCAGCGAGACATACCAGAGACCCACTCCGATTGGTATAAAAATGAACGTGCGAGCAAACATGATCGGGTCGAAGCTACCGTGAATTTCGATAAAGTTAGGTATGATATAACTTGTGGATGGTATACCGTTTTTCAGTAGAATACCATCAATAAACACGTTGATAAGGTAGACTAGCGGCAAGAGCGTGATTGCGGCAGACAAAACTGGTAGAACCAGAGCCAATGTAAACGAGATTATGCCAATTGGTAGCTTGATGAACATGTAAACGGTGCTAGTCCATGTAAGTGGGTCACGTACCATGTCACGCAAGTACCTTAGAAAAGATGGACGTATCTCACTATAACTCTGTTCTCTCGTTCTAAGAGGATAGTGTAACAACGTGACGACGAGGCGGCGTTCTAGTGCTGCCATACCGCGTATCGCTATAAACGTTCCGAGCAGAATGGGTAGACCAATCCAGATGATGAGCGTTCCCAATCCTACACTAAAGCCAACGTCTATGAGAACAAAGTACAGTATACCTAGCGGCATCGAAAGGAGCAGGTACACGATATTTCCTACTGTAGTGCTTCTGTAATTTCTTTCTGTATTCATCTTCGTCTTGCTCTTTCTGCTTTACTATAAATTCATGTGTGCAGATTGTTTTCTGCTTGCCCTAAGTATGCCCAACAAATACGTCGAAAATATCTTCAATTTGTCTCAAATATGTAGCATCGAATCTCAAAATGGAGACACTTTTGGGACAAATTTACGCTATGCTGTATGCATGAAAAGCATTACTACAAAGGCTAAAAGATGAACATATTGTCACCAATGACAAAAATCAACAACACCCCTTTTCGGGTGGCTCAAGATAAACAAACCTATACAAACATTCTGTATCTCTTGCTCTCATTTCCATTGGGAATATGTTATTTTGTCTTTCTTGTGACAGGAATAGCATTGGGTGGGGGAACACTGATTATCTGGATTGGTGTACCCGTTCTCGTGTTTACTCTTGAAATGTGGTGGCAATTTGCCTTATTCGAGCGGTGGATGGCAATGCACTGGTTAGGTGTTGAAATCGCGCCGCTGACCTATCCTGTATCACAACAGATGTCTCTATGGCGTAGGGCGCAGTCGCGTTTGACAAATGTAATGACGTGGAAAACGTTAGCCTACCTGTTATTGAAATTTCCACAAGGTATTCTTTCGTTTGTCTTACCAATAACGCTACTTTCGCTAACGCTTGTCATTGCACTAGTTGGCCTCGTAGTGGCCTTGCTCACAGCACCGTTTGTATTGCTCTACACACTACTATTCGGAAACACTACTTTTAATGTGAGTCGCTACCTGTTGTGGGGCTGTCTTGGCTTTGGATTGGTGTTTCTCTCATTCTCATTATTGAATGGACTTGCATATGTGTCGGGACAATTCGCGCGTGTCATGCTTGGTATGAGTGAGAGTGCGATGCGGCTGGCAGAGGCAAAGGCAATCGCGGAACAGGAGCGGGTGCGAGCCGAGCAAGCCGATCAGCGACGGCGCGAACTGGTTGTGAATGTCTCACACGAGTTACGTACACCCGTCGCTAGCATCTCTGGACACGTCGAGTCGCTTCTGCTTGCGACTCAAGAGGGAACGGTGACGCCACTCAATTTGTACAACTATCTTCATGTTGTACATTCCGAGACGACGCGGTTAAGCATGTTGATTGACGACCTGCTTTCGTTAGCGCGATCCGAAACGGGCGAGTTGCGCTTGACAATCACAAGCGTTGTTGCCAACGAGATTGTTGAAGAGGTCTATCAAGCCCTGGAACCGTTGGCTCAACGTGAGCGGCAAGTGACGCTTGTCCGTGGTACCGCACCGCATCTTCCCCTTGTTTTAGCGGATCGCCAACGTCTAGTGCAGGTGTTGCTCAACCTTGTTCGTAACGCGATCACCTCGACTCCCGCAGGTGGCATCGTCGAAATAAGTATCGAACAATCCGACGCTCAACACCTCGCGTTCGTTATTGCCGATAGTGGCATAGGTATTGCCGCCGATGATCTCGCACACATCTTTGAACGCTTCTATCGTGCCGATAGTTCGCGCTCACGCTCCTCCGGCGGCTTCGGCCTCGGACTCGCCATTGTCCACGATTTTGTCACCGCCATGAATGGCTCCATTACAGTGACAAGCGAGGTTGGGAAAGGGAGCAGGTTTTGCGTGGTGCTACCTGTTGCGATACATTGATTCGTAGAGGTCATAAATTCATTACGTCCTCACGCCGCACGCGGCG
>CAXUGH010000122.1:0-14030 GCA_964250365.1 uncultured Ktedonobacteraceae bacterium | reverse complement strand
CCCCACCCCCCAGCCCTTCCGGCCCCCCCCCCGGGGGGGGCGGCGCCCCCCCCCCGCGGGTGCCCTGGTTTTGGGCCTTATGAACTTTTACTGAGTAGTACTCTTTTCAAATGAGATGAGTGGGTGCAATAGAGGGATACAATTCTTATGTTCTGTGATTCTTGTGGAAATGAAATAGCCAATGGAGCTATCATATGCCCTAATTGTGGGGCACTTACTGAAAGTGATATACAGTACGTGCAACCTGCTGTCTATCAACAGGTACAACCACAAGACGACCTAAGCAAGTTTGGAGGACCGTCACCCTATCAGATGGGATACAAGTCAGTTCCACCACAACAATCTTTGCCTAACTATGCTCCTCCGCTGCAACAGCAAGTTCCTGGCTATGCGCCTAACTCTTACGCTCCAATCTATACACAAGGCAACGTCACAATCATACAAAATTCGGGTAATGATGGCGCGATAGTGGCGGAGATTATTCTATCGCTCTTCGGTGTATTTGGAGTGGGCTGGCTTATAGGAGGTGAAACAACAGTCGGAATTATCTTGCTTGTATGTAGCGTCTTTATCTACTGGCCTATTATGATTTTAGGGACACTATTCACCTTTGGCGCAGGTCTCATCTGTCTCGGTCCGCTGGCAATCGGCGCAATCATTATCAACGCCATTCTCTGTAACAACGCACTCAAGCGACGTGCTTCTCGCATTACCGTAATACAATCAGCACCTCCACCTCCCATGCAACCGCCAATGCAGAGACCCTATTGAGAAATGCAGAGACCCTATTGAGAAAAGAGCAGGGAGACCGCAAGGGTCTCCCCTACACGTAGGAGATGTAGGGGAGACCCTTGCGGTCTCCCTGCTACTTAGGAAAAGCGAGGCGGCGATACTTCTCCCGCGACTCTAACCAAGCCTCATCAGAGAGACCCATCTTCTCGCGTAGCGACTCTGGCGTCGTACCAGCCTTGAGTTGCTCTACCGCGAAGGTATCACGCAGCAGTTGCAACGTGACGCGCTTCTTGATATTCGCGGCCTTGACAGCCTTCGCAAGAATGTAGTTCAGATTGCGGTCCGTACAGGCAAACACCTCGTTCGTCAGGGAATACTTCTGCTGATACTCTCTGAAAATCTGCGTGAACTCGGATGGGAGAGCGAGGCGACGCTCACGATGCTGCTTGTTGGTTGACGCGGCGAAATGCACCGTTACCAACGGGGTGCGCTCGTCGGAGAGATCAACCTGATGCACCTTTAAGCCCATCACCTCTTCTTTTTTCAGTCCCGCATGCAGAACAAGGTAGACGAGGCAGTGGCAGCGTGGGTCTTCGGCAGAGGCGTCGAGCAGACGCTGTATTTCATCGGCAAACAACAGTTCAGGCAAGGGCGGCAATGGGCGTTCGAGCGTCAAGCTTGCCGATGGGTCTTCTTTGATGACGGACTCGCGGTGCAGCCATGAGAAGAAGTTTTTCAGGAAGGTTACGCGTCGCGCCATCGTCTTTGGCGCGGGCACCTGCCCTTTCGTACCAAATTTAAGCTTCATCAGCCAATCGGTCAACTGCTCTTTGGTGAGACGACCAACAGGAGTATCTTTCCCTGTATAATCGCTGAACATCTTGAGGTCCGAGAGAAAGCAGGTCACGGTATAGTTCGACTTCCCGCGTAACATCAACTCCTGCTGATAGGGAATGGCGCAGGCAGCAAGGCTCGACTGATCGGTAAGTGGATTTGTGCGTACCAGCGGTGGAAATGGCGTCTCTAGTGGGTCAGGAGGCTCTGCGATCACGCTTGGGGAACCGAAGAGGTTGCTTTGTAGAATAGTCGCATCCTCGGTCTGTGTTGGCTCAGGTGGTCGTGTCTGCTGCTCCTGCTGAATATCCTTCTGCGTATCTTGCATAGCGTTAACGCTCTCCTTGACAATAGAGTATGTAGCGGATGTCGCTCTCACATTTCATTATAGCAGAATGCGTCTAGTAGGTATAGTCTAGCAACGGACGCCCGTTCGTCCGACTTTGCACACGAAAAACTTGTGTATCCCTTGACGCCTTATCAAACGTACAAGTATATGGGAGGAATGTTATGTAAATACGTTTTTTATCTTCCAAAGCTGAAAAAGGAGATTAGCGCATGGAGGCTCAAGAGGCGTTTAGACTGAGAAGAGAGACATTTGGACAGCCGTGCATTCATACTACTCTTGAGAGAGAGTACGATCAAGGAAAAGACGTTGGGGCCTGGGCTTGCACTGAATGTGGCTCAGAATTCGCCAAGTGGGACGCGTGGGAAACGATTCATACGTACCAAGAGCAGCATATCTCGAACATGACAACCGCGTAGAAGTACGATATTTAGTAAGGACGAATGACCGACTCATAGATGAGTTGGTCATTCGTCCTTAGTGGTGCTTACACTAAACAGATGTGCTATGCTCTCTTCACGCGCAACGAGTCGCCAATGTGATAGAGGTGCTGCAGTATCTCTTTGAGCGATTGAGGCACATTCGTCTCGTGGTAGGAGATATCGTGCGCCTGACAAAAAGGTTTGATAACCTGTTGTGCCTGCTTCAGCTTGTTACGTGGCATGCTTGGAAAGAGGTGATGCTCGATCTGGTAGTTCAAGCCACCATAGACGAAATCGGTTATGGGATGACCATGAATGTTACGAGCGGTTAGCACTTGACGATGCAGAAAGTCCATTGTGCTTTCTTTCTCAAGCACGGGCATACCTTTATGGTTAGGTGCGAAGATGGAACCGAGGTACGCCCCAGTCGCGGCTTGATGCACCACAATAAAGAGAATTGCCTGCCACCAGACGAAGCGCGAGAAAATGACGCCAAAGTAGAGCGCAAAGTGAGCGATCATCAGCAACCATTCGAGAACCTGATACTTCGCCTTTTTATGCAGCAGAAAATCGACGCTATTGAATTGCAGCCCTAGTGACACCGTCATCAAAGCTGGCAAAAAGATTATTGCTTGATGCTTCACCAGGAACCGTCTAAATTTTCCGATACGCGAGAGATCTTCCATACCTGTAAATTCCAAAAATGGAATTTCGATATCGGGGTCCATATCGACATGGTTTGGGTTGCTATGATGTGCGTTGTGCTTGTCGAGCCACCACCCATAGCTCATGCCAATCAGCAGGTTGCCTCCGATAAGAGCCAGAATATCGTGTTTCCATGATTGGTGAAACATCTGTCGGTGGCCCGCTTCATGACTGAGTAAGCCGATTTGAGTAAAAACGACAGCGAGGTAGAGGGCATTTACCAGTTGCAGCCAGAAGTTGTTGACAACAAACAAGAAAACGACACCCACAGTGAATAACGCTAGTAGCAAGGCTACACGCCTTGTATAATATACAGGTTGTCTTTCGAGGAAGCCTTTTTTCTTAAGAATCAATTTCAACTCGGCATAATCATTGCTTGTCGCCACCTGTGAAGAACGTAGCAATGGTTGCACCTTCTCTTCAATCGGAAGAGTAAGTGCAGGAGACGTTTTCCTATTCATACTTCGATAGTTCTTTCTTGTTGCTTGTGTATGCTCAGGAAAACATAGCCCAAATTCCTTTTCGCTTGCAATCTATCCTCCTGAACGTAGTAGTTGTACAGTGGATAAAAAGCGGTGCGAAAAACGCACACCTTCTCTTCTTTTTGTATACACGGGGGTATTTCAAAAACTGCACTGTCTATAGGAGAGTAGTTGCCGCTAATTTGTTTCACTATCTCGACAAACTCACCACAAAAAAGATGATACAGAGGAATTTATCCTTCTCGCTTCTCCGTATCAAGCTTTCTCTGTTGCTCGTTGAGAATGTCGGCGTGTGCGTATGCATCATGTCGTGTATCAAACGACTTTACGATGTGGTCCTGTCCCGTTCCTTCAACATTAGACGCATGCTCACGAATCACAAAAATCTGCTCTGTGATACTTTGGACATAATAACGATCTTGCGTTGTAGTGCCCTTTCTACTGTTTCCCGATATGGGAACTATTTTTTGCTTGTTCATTATGCTCTTGTTTCAACATGGGTGGCTTCGCACTCATGATTCTTAAATTCCCTATTTTAACGGTGTCTCACTCAGTCTAGGTGCGGCAACGACATCTCGTCGCGCTCTTTCAAGCATTGCTCCCTCCAGATCAGCACCTGTCAACGTCGCTTTTCGCAGGTCGGCTCCTCTTAGATTCACATGAGACAGGTTTGCGCCACGCAGGTTGGCCCAGTTAAGGAGTGTTCCCTGGCAATTCGCATCGCTCATATCGGAGTGACCCAAATCGGTATTGCGAAGGTCTGCATCGTGCAGGTCTGTGTCCCGCAGATCTGCTTCATGCAGGTTTGCCTCGGTCAGGTCGGCACCATGCAAGTCGAAGCCACGGAGGTCACGCTGATGCAAGTCTGCCGCATGCAGGTCTGGTTCGACCGCTCGTACCTCCGCATATTCGCGGCGCCACTTATTCCATAGTGTTTTGCCTGAAGCAAGAATTTCGAGTTGACGTTGATCTGCCATGATATGCTCCCTTATGCGTCTTGACTTCTATACAATACATATTTTCCAATAATTAGACTCTATCACGGAATATGTTCCGTCTCTTTTCCTTTGCACGCTTCTCCGCATTAGCGCGGTAGGTCATGTATCCAAACACACATAGAACAACTACAATGGCGAGTAGTAAGAAGAAAATCAGTTGCACAATGCACTCCTTTTATCACATCATCTCTGTTTTCAAACACATGTGTTACTCTCAATGAGTATGACTTGATGTGCAAAGAAAGCTAACAACATTGCTCCTAGATGCTACATTCACGCACAGAAATACGAATATGTAACATTGCGTTCCCAAAATGGATGTGTGCCTGAGCAAATGTTTTTACGAGGGACATGCTTATGAGGGGATGTAGAAGACTGTTTAAGTATACACTATTTCTTAGTAATATGCAACATTTGTGAAAAACTCAAAAGTTCATCGAAGTTTATCATTTCTAGCAACCTCTACACTGTTTATAGGTACCACGCATTGCCTATTTTCGATGAGGATATCTATGAAACGCTTAGAGTCACTGATTACCGTTCCACTGATTGCTATTTTTTGTTTTGCACTGGCTATTCGCGTGACCTATAATTTCACGGTTGCAGCTCAATATTATCCATTGCATGACTCATTGACCTACCAGAATATTGCAAATAACCTGCTCCATGAGCATTGCTATTGCCTCTACTCGCATCTGCCAACGGTTGATCGCGCTCCGCTCTGGCCTTTCATAATCGCATTTGTTGACCGCGTAATTGGACCACAGGACATCTTTGTGCGTCTCCTCCTATGCGTTGTTGGGTCTGCGACATGCGTCTTGCTCTATCTCTTTGGCAAAGACTTATTTGGGGCGCGTGTTGGCATCGTCGCTGGCGTCATGGGAGCGATCTATCCGTTTCTCTATGTGTACGATGGTCTCTTGTATTCTGAGTCGGTCTATATTTTTCTGTTACTGGCCTTCTGTTACACGCTCTATTCCCTTCAGCGCACACCGCGCATGAGCTTAATGGTAACAAGCGGCGTCCTTATCGGACTACTCTCATTGACGCGCCCCAATGGACTCGCCATTCTCGCGCTCTTTATTGCGTGGGTTAGCGTGCTAGCATGGAGAAAGATGTTTACATGGCGCATTGCTCTTAAAAGCGTCCTTATCGTGTCACTGCTCTCTTTTGTCTTCATCGCACCCTGGACACTACGAAACTATAAAGTCACACATACGCTTATTCCCGTTGCAATTGGAGATGGAAAGGTATTACTAGGAGCCTATAACTACGAGACTGCCGATCCTATCTACCAGCATGGCTATTACTCAAGTGTATGGATTATTCCCAGTGAGTCAACGCCATGGATTGTAGAGAGATTCCCAAAGGATTGTGCAGGGCTGTGCGAGGTCAAACGCGACAATGCTTACAAGGCAGCCGCGTTACAATGGATAGCAAGTCATATTTCGTACATGCCCTTTATGATTGGGCAGCACTTTGTAAACACATGGCAGACGGTACCACAGGAGGCAGACCTCGCCATCAATCGTTTTCCCGACCAGCCCTCGTCACAATTTGTAGTCATGATGATGGAGACTATGACGCCCATTCTTTTTGTGTTAGCACTACTTGGCCTCGTTGTTACTTATACACGTTGGCGTGATTTGCTATTTCTCTACCTGATGATGGGTCTTACTCTGGCACAGGATATTGTCTATTATGGTATCCCACGTTTTCGCGCCCCTATTGAGCCGCTGATACTGTTATTCGCGGCGAGCGCGTTATGGTGGCTGGCAACCTATCACGGCAAACGCATCAAGGCCAGACAAGCAAAAAACAGGGCTACGCACGCACAAAATAGCATTAAGTGCGTGCATAATCCTGTTTTTCTATCAAACAAAAAACCCGATCCAACTCACTCGTTGTCCAGGTCTTCAGGTTCCATTTCGTCTTCCTCCTCGTCCTCTTCGTCCTTGTAATCGTCCAGATACACCAAGTCGGAATAATCTGTCGAATACGAGTCCTTGCGAACGCGGATTGTTGGATTGATGGTGGGAAAAGGCTTGAGGCCAGTTGGCTCCGCCGGACCCTCCATTTGCATTTCATATGCTGGCGCACCTTCACGGACCAACACTTCACTGCCCACCGCCATTGCCTCGAACCCCAAACGGCGCAGGTCCATGACCATTCCGGGCCATGTGTCTTCGGCATCGACCGCCCACCACTCACGTCCCAAACTACGTACAGGTCGAACGCGCACAGGCCGGTTGAGGTCGCCAATAGTAGCCAGCAAGGATACACGTTTCCGTTCGGCTTTTTCCACGGCTATAAACCGTCCCTTCTGTTAGCAGGACTACAATTCCTACAGTAAAATTCATTCCAATTCACGAAGTTCTTTGTGAAGAATATTTCACGTTCCTATCTTCTTTTATGAACTCTCCAAATTGGAAAGGATTATGTTTATAACATACCACACTTTGAGACGTTCTGCTACCTGTAAAATGGGTACATTTCAATGTACTGCTACATATATATACGTCTGAAAAGGCGTTCATAGTTCACAGAAAAATGGGGCAAATGCACCATACGGATTCTCTCGTTTTCCTGTACAGTTGATAGTACACACGAGAATTGAGCGGTAAAAGAATTTCGTAGGGACGCGATAAATCTGGTCCCTACGAAATTGTATTGTGTGCATGAAAAATTTACCGAATTGACAACACAAGACAGCGCGTGCAATACTGCACAGGTAGGAACACTTATGGATGTTGTAGCGATACTCAAAAGGGTACGAGCGATGAGCCAGCCGAGAAAAAGGTTTCGTGCATTGCCAGGGACAACGATGCGCCGCCTCCGCAACACGCCTAACTACCTCTTTCTGTTGTGGCGTTGGGGTGCATGGCTCTATGCACTAACCATCATTATCGGCTATCGACCCGACTTTATCTCTCCGACAACCTTTCACATCGGCTTGATTTTACTTGCTGTGACGCTCGTTCAAACGCTACTGGCGACGCTCTATGCACCGGTATTTCAAGTCTTCTTTCCGCGTCTGCCACGATTTAGTGCTATGCGACCATCGGGACAAAGACAGAGGCGTCGCATTCTGGCACAGGACGAAGAGGCAGACATTCTCACTCCATTCGACAGCATATCTAACGCGGATTGGACAGCAGCTCTTTACGTGATCGATGTCGTCATATGCGGGTTGGTTGTCTACTTTAGCGGCCCCAATGGTGGTTCGCCCTTCTTCGGCGATAGTTCGCCCTTTTATCGCTACGGCATGTCCGCTGCATTAGCTGCCGCCTTTGCCTATCGCTATAAAGGAGCCATAGCTGCTTCGATAGGCTACGATCTGTTTATCGTGTTCGCCATGATTGTCAAAGCTCCAGGCTCACCACCTTACACTCCAAACGTAGTTGATATCGCTGGCTCGCTCTTCGACACACCGCTTGTCGCTATTATCGCGGCGGCATTTGCAAGCCTGCTTGCAAGCTACGCGCAGAGCAAGCGGCACGAACAGGATAATACGCGGCGAGAGCGTGCCCTTGTGCGTGTTGGCGAGACGCTGGTAAAGGGCGCAAGCGATAGACGACACCTGCTAGAGCAAAGCATTACACCGTTGCGTCAAGGTGGTCATTTTCAGCGTCTCATGATCGCGCTCGTGAATATGACGAGTAGCGATGAAGAGAACAAAGATGTTCCAGTCGAGCCAATTGTGTGCGTTGAGGCCGATACGCATAGCGAAGCACTGCCTGATGATACCGAGGCGTTGACTCAGAAAGTACTGCAAACAGGGCACAAACTCGATACGTTTGAACCGCTCGAAGACGATAGCGGCTACGGTATTGCACGCCTCTATCTTCCCCTTTATAAAGAGGGACAGATACAACTTATTCTGGGGGCGGAGAATATTCGTCAAACTCCTTATGGGGAGAAGCAGACCGAGTTTCTTGCAATCACAGGAGCACAACTACTGGTTGCGCTAGACAATATTCGCCTGACGGAGCAGACGATAGAGCTAAATGCGGCGGCAGAACGGAGCCGTATCGCACGCGAGATTCACGATGGCATCGCGCAACTGGTGTACATGATGAGCCTGAATACAGAGACGTGCGCGGCACAAGCACATCGTATTGCCGAAGCCTCCGAGGAAGATGCAGAATTGGTCACGCCTCTAGCTAATCGCCTGGATACGCTAGTCACGGTCTCTAAACAGGCACTCTGGGAGACGCGCAACTACATGTTCAACCTCAAGCCGTTGATGAGCGGTAGCACCAACTTGACACAGATGCTCACCAACCAGTTACGCGAATTTCAAGCGATCTCTGGTTTACCAACACACTTTGAAGTCGATGGCGTCGAAGAGACACTAAATGGCGACCAGAAACGTGTACGTCGCTACGCACAAGTCGGAGCCGCCATCTTCCGCATCGTACAAGAGGCACTAACCAACGCCTACAAACATGCCGATGCGACACAACTCTGGGTTAAGCTGCATCTCTCGTCACAGCAGGTTAGCGTAGAAATCTGCGATGATGGACACGGAATGCAGTCCGCGTACTACAGCTATGACTTAACCGATAATGGCACACGGCAGCGCATCTACTCCGGTCATGGTATGCGAGGTATGCGCGAACGAGCCGAGGAGCTTGGTGGCACATTCGATGTTGCTCCTCTATCAGAGGGAGGAGTCAAGGTGCAGGTGTCTATCCCTATCTAACCTACATTTATAGAGGGAGCTTTATCATGGCAAGGATACGCTTGATGATCGTGGACGATCATGAGGTAGTGAGAGTGGGCATGCGTGCCTTATTCGAGTTAGAGCCAGACATTCACGTCGTGGGCGAGGCGAGCAATGGTGCCGAAGCTGTCGTCAAAGTAGGCGTGCTGGACCCACAGGTTATCCTGATGGACGTGCGTATGCCGAATATGAACGGCGTCGAAGCATGCCGCGATATCAAGAACGCACGCCCTGATGTGCATGTGCTGATGATTACCTCACATGATGATGCAAAGGCGGCGGAAGATTCGTTGCTGGCGGGTGCGAGCGGCTACCTCATCAAAAATGCGAGCCGTACTGAACTGCTCAAAGCTATTCGCCTCGTTGCAGCTGGTCAACAACTTGTCGATCCGCAATCCGCGAAACAGGCTATGACGCGTATGATGTCACTCGCAAGTGGCAGTACGCACATTCCCGGCGAGGAACTCACCGAACGCGAACGCGAAGTATTAGCTCTGGTTGCTCGTGGCTATACGAATAAGCAAATCGCTGACACCATTTTTGTGAGCGAGAAGACCGCTCGCAATCACGTCAGCCACATTCTGGAGAAGCTGGGACTATCGCGTCGCAGCGAGGCCGCAGCCTTCGCCGTCGAGAACAAGCTCGTACCACCACGCGAACGCGATACGTATGAATAAAGCCTGTAGGGGCAATAATTCATTACGCCCGCGTGCCAATAAACAATGCTGACAACGATTGAGGGACGTATCCGATAATTGGCAAACGTGGTCGATGGGCGCGAGGGCGTAATGAATTATGGTCCAACGGGATAGAAAGAACATATGACAGATAACAACCCGAACTCAATGTTTCCCCATAATGGACGCGAACAAACCTATCTGCTTCATGAGCAGTATAAGGATGCTGCAAACCTGAATGCTCGCATTCAGCTACACGAACGCTTCAGCACCAATCCTTTTGATTGGCAACGCTGGGTCTTTGACCAGATTCAGGCGGGGTCTAAAAGTCGTGTACTTGAAATTGGCTGTGGTCCCGCGCGGCTCTGGCTCAATAATTTCGACCGTATTCCGCATGGGTGGGACATCACGCTCTCCGATTTTTCCCCTGGAATGCTACAGGAGGCACAGCAAAACCTGAAAATCGTGCGTCACCCCTTCACCTTCAAGCAGTTCGACGCGCAATCTATCCCCTTCAAAGACAAGAGCTTCGACGTGATCATTGCCAATCACATGCTCTATCATGTGCCAGATATCGACAAGGCACTCTCGGAGATACATCGCGTGCTTGCACAAAAGGGACACTTCTATGCTGCCACTGGTGGGATAAATCACCTGCGCGAGATTAGCGATATCATCAGGCGCGTAGAGCCGTCCTATCGCACAGGAGGCGTTCCGCGAGATATCTTCAACCTCGAAAATGGGGGTGCAATGTTGTCGCGTCACTTCTCACATGTCACGATGCGCGAGATAGACGATGGCCTCATGATAACGGAGACGGAGCCACTTATCATGTTCATTCTCTCAATGCCCGTACAATCCTTCATGACCGACGAAAAGCTACAAGCATTGCGCGAAAGCATCGACAAGGATATTCAAGAGAAGGGGGCTGTGCATATCACGAAAAGCACAGGGATATTCGAGGTAGAACGATAACATACATACACAGTCAATCCTGATTACAAGCTGCGGAGGCAGCTTGTAATCAGGATTGACTGTGTATGTATGTTATGAGTGTTTATAAATGCTGAGATTGCTATAGAAAACACTAGCATCAGGACCGTTATCTGCTGTTGAGGTAAAGAGCGCGATGTAGCCGTAGGTGAAGGTGTTGGCAGTATCTGTTACCGTTGTGAGATACACCCCGTTGGCATACAGCATAAAGGTATTGCCGCTGGCGATGAACTGTAACGTATTTTTCGCACCAGCCTTGATTGCCGCCGAAGGTGTCCAATCCTGTAAGATAGCATCGCCCGCACCTGTACTAAAATTGCTCGACTTCGATAGCTTATAGCGACCTGTACCATCGACCTCGAACAGATAGCCAGCATACGCCCCTAGTGCTCTAGGAACGACACGAAAGAAGATGCCCCCTGAATGCCCACTTACAAACATCATGTCAACAGAAAAAGCCATGTTGCTGTATCTCGCGCCAGCCTCTATACAGCCTTGCAACAGTCCTGCACCGAAGAAAGAGGTACCTCTTACAATCTGATAGCCTTGATTGGTAAAGCCACAGTGCGAATCTTCCTGCCACTGCTCTTGCACTGTCTGCGGATTATTGTCATTATTCATTGGGTCTTGATAGGATGGTGTACCACCTATCGCGGTCGAAATTACGCCTGCTGTTGCAGTAGCATGTGCCTGTGCAGTTACAGTAGCACCTGCGATAGCGGTTGCGGTGGCGTTGTTCGCTTGCTGAGTCGCATTAGCCACAGCTTGACCTGTAGCAGTCATATTAGGTGTTGCCGCCGTTGTTGGTGAGGCAACACTTCCTTTTGTTACAGTCTGTGTCTGTCGCCCGGCACCAGCACTCTTACTCGTTCCCGTCGAAGCATTGCTCGACACTCCGTAAACAACAGGAACAACAACCAATAGCAGTGCGACAAGGGCAAGAATGACGACGGTACGTACTCGCATCTTAGATGGTGTAAGACGTTGTGGAAGAAACGATTGCGGAGTACGCGCGGGAGAAGGTGTGTTGTTTTCATCGTCAACGCCAGGAGTACGTCTTGGAGTAATCGGTGGAGCCTCGGCTGGTACGGAACGCGGTAAGGCAAATGGTATCTGTGGTACGAAAGCCTCCTGTTGCACAGTCGCGGCGGCACGTCCAACCACTGCTTCACGCGGCTGTATAGCCTGGCAAAACGCGTCCGCGAACTGAGTAGCACTTTCATAGCGTAGGTCAGGTTGTTTCTCCAGGCTTCGCAGAATAACAGAATTCAATGAGGCTGGAACAGTCGGGACAATGCTGCTCGGCGTTACTGGGCGGCGCGACATATGCATGGCAATTACAGCGACCTGATTTTCCGAGCTAAAGGGCAACCGGCCCGTTACCATCTCGAAGGCCAGCACACCAAGAGAATAGTAGTCGGTGCGAGCATCAGCCTTATAATGCGGCTCGAACATTTCGGGTGCCACATAATCGACTGTACCAAGTACATGACCTGTCGAGGTGAGTTGCGAAACGTCGGAGGTATTGCGGGCAATGCCAAAGTCCGCTAGATACGCAGTACCATTAGCATCGAGCAACACATTCGAGGACTTGATGTCACGGTGGATAATGCCCTTTGAGTGAATATAATCGAGCGCATCGGCGATTTCTCGTAAATAACGGCAGGAGTCAGCAAGCGAAAGTGGAGTGTGTCGAATACGTGAGCGCAGTGTGCCGCCTTCCATAAATGGCATGACGATATAGTAGTAGGAAATACCATCAAGCTTGTCTATTCCGGTATCGAACACAGGGATGAGATGAGGATTACGCAGCGAAGCCATCAGCCGTGCCTCGCGTACAAAGCGTCGCAACAAGTCCTCGTCCTCGCGCTTGAACACCTTCACGGCAACGTCGCGCTGAAACTTCGTATCGAAACTCAGGTACACATCCGCCATGCCGCCCCGCCCCACCATCGTTCGCAACTCATAGCGGTTTAGTACCCGCCCTTCTAAGCCTGCCATACAAATTTCTCCACTACTACGGGATGAGTCGAACAATTTGCATCGTCGCCCATCAATTTGCTGTCCCTATTATATGACGTTAGACAAGGGGTTTGGTTGCGTGAGTAAGAGTATTTCGTGCTATATTTCACTGCCCTATTTTTTCTTCCGTCTCTGTCGATAGAGAAGAGTAAGGAAATCATAGCAGAAGCTCTCACGAGTTTTCATTGCTGGTATTTTTGTACGTTATTAGAAAGGAGTGAATGAATGCAGATACCTCCACGTCCCGCCAATGAAGCCCAGAGGCTTGCTACACTTCGAGGGCTATGCCTTCTTGATACTCCTCCTGAGGAGCGGTTTGATCGCATCACACGGCTCGCTCAACAGGTGTTTGATGTTCCCATGACTCTAGTGACGCTAATAGAAGATGAGCGACAATGGTTTAAGTCGGCTCAAGGGCTTGCTGAGAGGGAAACCTCACGGAATGTCTCTTTCTGCGCTCATGCCATTCTCGCGCGGAAGCTGCTCCTCGTTTCTAATGCACTGGAAGATGCCCGCTTTGCCGACAATCCTTTTGTCGTCAATGCTCCATACATTCGATTTTATGCAGGCTACCCTCTTCATGCGCTTGATGGTAGCGCACTTGGTACGTTGTGCCTTCTTGATACTCATCCACGAGTCCTCTCCACCTCAGAGCAACACCTCCTACAGAATTTAGGAGCATGGGTCGAAGACGAAATCAAAGTAGGGGAGATTCGTCAAACGTGTCTATTGCGAGAACACGAGCCACGTACTCGTGCGATGCTGGAGCAGACAAACGAGGCACTACTCGTTGTGGGAAACAATTCGCATGTCCGCTCAGTCAACTCTCGCTTCTTAACATTTTTTGGAACATCGTCTGATGCAGTTCTCGGAACTTCATATTCCGCCCTCGCTAGAGACATTGCACATACGTTTGCTGACTCGCAACAGGTGTATCAGACACTACTTGCAATCGCATCTGATACCGAGCAGACGTTTATTCAGCAGTTCGTCCAGTACACTCCTCAACATCGTATTGTCGAGATGGTCTCCACTCCTGTTATGGATGAGGCGGGACAGACCAATCGCTACTATGTCTTTCGAGATGTCAGTA
>CAXUGH010000121.1:12674-14097 GCA_964250365.1 uncultured Ktedonobacteraceae bacterium | reverse complement strand
GAAACTACGCTTCAAAGACCCTCGAACCAGCACACGCACACCCGACATCGTTGTTCTACCCAAGTTCGGCGTCATCTATGCCGGTGCCAAGGCTACAAAAATTGCTGAACACGGTGGCTTCAACATCGACGACACCAACGTTGGCCTCGTCGTCTCGAATCCGCAACTGGACCGCAATATCGTGTACTCACCCGTCGAGACCACACAGATTGCACCAACCATCCTACGCATTCTTGGCCTCAATCCCTACAACCTAAAAGCAGTTCGTGAGGAAGGCACCCAGTTGCTACCCGGGCTTGACTACTAGGTAGAGCAGTTCATCAAGTAGATATACAAAGCAACAAAAATACCTGTCGCTTGCAAGCGACAGGTATTTTTGTTGCTTTGTATATCTACTTAATATTGAGCTTCACATCTTCGCCGCCGCTATCGCGTCCACCGGTGGCGAGTCCTTTGGTGGCAACGTAGAGACGGCCCATGATGCCGGAGGGTGCATCCCAATATTCGGCACTATCCACTGTTACTTTGAGTAGGGCCAGTTCTGGATCGTCTTTGCCATTGGGAAACCATGCTTTGAGGAGCGGCTTCCAGAGTTCGTCCATTTTCTGGCGGTCGCGCACAAGTTGCGCTGTACCGGAAACGGAGACGAAAAGGTTATCATCAGGCTTTGCATAGCTCAGATTGACCTGGTGGTGATGCTCCACGTCATCTACCTTTGGCGCACTGGCCTTTGTGAAGAACCAGAGGTCGCCATCAAACTCCATATCCTGTGTCGCCATTGGTCTGCTGCGTAGCACGTCGTCCGCCTCAACAGTGGTCATCATGGCTATACGAATGCCTTTGATTTTATCGCTAAGCAATTTTGCATCGTTCTGGGTGTTGTCACTCATGTTGTGTCTATCCCCTTCTATCGTAGAATGTGCAGAGAATCCTGCTTCTCTTCGTTTGATTTGATGGTTTTCGTAGGGACCAGATGTATCGCGTCTAAGGCTCAATTCATTGAGCGAGATCATGATGAACTCTGTCTATAAGCGGTCTCGGAGGTGTTCTCGCGTGATAAATCACGCTTTCGGACGCGATACATCTGGTCCCTACGAAAAACTTTGAATAACACTAGCATCACGAATTGGGAGGGCAAAAAGTGTCAATTGATAACCTCTACACCTTGCATCCTTGCTTGCTTGACGCTTTATGCTTTCCACAGTGCTAGGACGTTTTCGCGCTGTTCGTCTAGCGTCGCAAATTCTGGACGTGTTGGCGAACATGCTATGAGCAGTTGACCAGGGACGGTTGAGGCTGGAAAGCTTTCGTTTGGCATTGCTGAGAGCAAACGTCGTTCACCGGAGGCGATGATGATACGCGAATCGACGGAGACGCTGAGAGTGCGTGGCATCGCGGGTAGGTGTTGCCATACTGCGCTCTT
>CAXUGH010000121.1:0-12574 GCA_964250365.1 uncultured Ktedonobacteraceae bacterium | reverse complement strand
TGGTACCTGTCTTCCTGCTAACGTCGCGGACGAGAGAGAATAGAGTGCGATAGAGGTGTTTACCCATACCGCGAGTTGCCCTTGCCGCGACCAGTCCATGTTGTCGATAGTGCGGGCGTTGATGGGAAGAATTAAAGGTAGCTCTGTTCCCGTTGATACATCCCAGAAACGTATCTCGCCCTGTAGACTCACCGCCAGGACACGGCTATCAGGCGACCAACACAGGCTTGATGCATGAAGCGCAACCGGAATCTGCACGAGGCCAGCACTTCCATTGCGTTGCATGAAGAGCGGGACGTGTCCATAGAGCAGACATGCAACCATAGCCCCATTTGGCGACCATAGCAGTGATTTGGGACGTGCAGGTAGTTCGTAGCGTGCAGGACTCGCCAGAGACAGCGGTTGAAAGACGACGTTTTCAGCGGACACGGCTGGTGCAACGGCAACAGACGGTTTTTCTGGTAACGGCTCATCAAGGGAGCGGTGTTCGTCGCGCGAATCAGTGTCGCTTATAGCTATTGGGCGGGAATCAAATGGCATTTCTACGACTGGTGGCTTGCTTTTGGAGGCTGGTGCTACCGAGGGAATTAGATTGTTCTGAAAGGATTGTTCGCCCGACAATCGCCCTCGCACTGGTTGCTCGCCTGATAGCCGCCCTCTTAATGGTTGCTCCCCAGATAATCGTCTTTGCAATGGCTGCTCGTCTGACTTTATAGGATTGCCTCTAAACGGTTGTTCATCCGATGGCACTGGTCTACTTCTAAACCCTTGCTCTGCCGCTGGGATAAGATTGTTTCTGAGTGGTTGTTCACCCGATGGCACAGGTTTTCCTCGAAATGACTGCTCGACTGGGGCTGGTACTGGAATATCCTCGTCGAATACCTCATCGGGTGGTAATGGAGCGGTTGGCTCTTCGTCGATGTATAATGCTGGGTCAAAGCCGGGGTCTGCGAGTAGTTCCGTTCGCGCACTGGCGAGTTCTTGCGCGAGTTCGTTACATGCTTGCTCTAAAGCTTGAGCGAACGCGATAATCGTCGGATAGCGTTTCGAGGGCGATTTTTCCAGGGCACGTAGTAGCACATCATCCACTTTTGAAGGTGGTAGACGCTCTGGATAGAGTTCGCTTGGTGCATAGGGTGCCTCATAAAGATGAGCGTGAATATACTCCTCGTTGGTCGATGCTTGAATGGGAAGTTTGCCCGTCAATAGGTAACAGGCGACAATCGCCAGAGCGTATTGATCTGAGGAGGGGTCTACGCGCTTCTCGGTCTGTTCGGGTGCCATGAATGCAAAGGTGCCTAGCACTTCACTCGCCATTACGCTCGGTGACTTTTGCCAGCGCGAAATGCCAAAGTCCGAGAGGTAGAGATGATACGCTCGTTGTGCTGTCTGAATCGATCGCACCAGGAAATTCGCAGGCTTCACGTCTTCATGCACAATGCGCGGCGTGCGTGTATGTAGATACCACAGGCTATCCGCCGCCTGCTGAATCGCGTCCGCAATTTGCGGCAAAGACCAGAACTCCCACGATGGCGACGCCTCTATCACATCGACCAGCGAACCATCGGGAATGTATGGCGCGACTAGAAACGGCACGGAACGCCCATTGTACTGCGTGTAGCCTGAGTCGAGAACGGGCAGAATGTGGGGATGTTGCAGACTACGCGCGATCTCTATCTCACGCGCGAAACGTTCGTTGGCCTTGAGATTGCGGCGATCATCTTCTTTGATCGCCGTCATAATCTTTAGCGCGACTTCATCATGTGTGTCTGTGTCACGCGCCAACCATACAACGCTCATCGGACCCTTGCCGATGAGCCGCTGGCGTTGATATCGCTCTATTGTCATAATTTCTTGTCCAATATGTATTTTTTATGGTCTATTTGATAGATTTAGTTGGCTGGAAAGCTGATTATTTTCGTCTTGCAACATCCCGATTTCACGTTGCAAGCGGTCAATTCGTTGTAAAAGGTCATTGTTGTCTCTTGTTGTTTTATCGAGATTAGCGCGTATCGCATCCTTTTCTCTCGCGGTCTGCGTCAATTCGTCGCCGCGTACACCGTGTTCACGCCTCATCTCTTCCAGTTCATCTTCCAAGCTGCGTATCTTCGCCTGGTCGGTGACAATACGTCCTGTAAGCGTCAAGACCTCGCGGCGGTGTGTCTCGCGGTCGGTCTGCAGCTGATTTTGTAGTTGCGTCAATTGCGGTTCGTAACGCCAACCCAGTAGTTCATTAAAGAGTTCGCGGGCGGAACTTCCCTCCTGGCTGGCATCACGCAACTCGCGTATTCTGCGCTCATCCCACTGTCCACTCGCAAGCAGACCACCAAGTGAGCGATGCGCGAGGACGAGTTGTTTGGGGAACAGGACGCTGGTACGCGAAGACGAGAGACCGTAGGAACTAAGATTTTTTGCGTATTCAGTAATTTCATCCGGTGTGTTCAACATCCCAAGAATAGCCGCCAAATCCGCACGTAGCTCTAGCGTTGTATCAGGATCATTGAACGTCTCCAATAGTGTATCATATGCCTGTGAACCGAACAATAGCATCATATATACGAGGCGTGAATTGTGCGTAGGGTTGTCGTCAAGGGCTTCGAGCAGGTGATCGAGGACAGTGTTTTCTCCGAGCAGAAGCAAGAGAGCCATAATACGCTGATTGGTGCGTTCCGCGTCAACGGTATCGTGTGCCTGGATATAGGTAAGTAGCTCTGGCACCATCTCGCGGTCAGCATAGTGGCGCACCGCCTCATCACGCATGCGCTCTAACAACAGAGCCGTTGCCATAGCGATATCCTCCGACTTGTCGTGCCCAAGCAGCAAGACCAGTTCGTCTTTGATAACGCTTGTGGGCATGCTCTGGAAAATCTCAAGAGCAGCCGCGCGGCGTTCGGGCGTATCCTTCTCGTTGATGGATTGCCACACAAGCGAGAGAGCAGGTACGCCAATCTTGCCAAGAATGTGTTTCGCCGACCGTGCCACATGAGAGTCTGGGTCTACGATTAACTCGCCCACTCCTGGCACCGCCGCCGCGCCAATACTAATCAGAGCCTCCTCCGCGCCGCGTCTGCGCTCGTCAAAGTACAGTGCCTCTAGCAGACTATCGAGAACCGCATTATGCTGTGCTGGATTGTTGGCGAGACGCACTAGAGCCTTCGCCGAATCGCCCATCAAGTGGGCATCTTCGAGACCTTCTAACAGGGCTGGCATGCCCATAGTGGCAAGTTCGTTTGTGAGTACCTCCAGGAGAAATTCACGCGCCCTCGGCGGTGGCGTTGGCGCGAATAGATGCACAAGGTCGCGCATAATCGCCTGTTCGTCCTCGCTCTGTAGCACCAGTTCGACAACGATATTCTCGGCACGCGAACGTGCCATCGCGCGTGAGTCTTCCAGTCCCGACAGGAGCGGTCTCAGAATAATCGGACCAAACTGTGGGAGAATGCTTGCAGCAGCGTCCGCACGTTCCTGCTCACCAAGCAACTCGACAAGCGGAGCGATAGCCGTATCGGGATAGTTGAGCAAGAGCGTTCTAACCACACGCAATAGGGCGGGCTGATTGAGAGCCTCTAGCAAAGCTGGTACGACAACCGCGCCGGAAAGCTCGTTCAACGTCTGCTGCACATAGGTACGTACACGCTCATTCGAGTGGAGCAGGTTGCGTACAAGCCCTTGCGCCGCCTCCGCTCCCTGTCTTCTAAACACCTCTAAGATATGCTTTACCTGTGCATCGTTAGCATATTGCAGCATGTCGATAAGCGCATCGGCTGGAAATGGTGTCATGCCAAGCAAAGCGCGTTGCACACGCTGTACGGTTGCATTCTCCTGCGGGACTTTCAAGGCCGTGACAAGATTTGGCAGCGCGACCTCATGTAGCTGGCTGAGAGCGGTAATTGCCTCTTCGTAGACCTGTGGGCGTGGGTCAGAGAGAACAATCATAACGGCTGGCACGACGCGTTTCTCAGGGAAGCGACTGAGCGCACGCACAATAGCGATGATAAGTAGCGGTTCCAGGTGTTGCTCTTGCAACAAATTCATCAATGGGTCAATGCAACGTGAGTCGTGGAGTCGTTCAAGCACATAGACAAGCAGACGTGTACGGTCAGGCACAACGGGTAGCAGTTCCTCAGTGATAGGCACAACTGCCGTGTCGCCAATCGTGATAAGAATTTGTGCCGCTCTCTCCGCGATCAGTTCGCTTGGGTTTGTCAGCACGACGGAAATTAGCTCTGGAACACTCTCCGGTGCGTAGGCAAGCAGAGCATCGACGGTATGCTGTTGCAATGCTGGCGAAGTCTCTTCGAGCAGTTGCACAATGCCTGATAGGGCACGGGGATCGCGGATTGTCGTCAGGATATCGAGGGCACGAATACGTACCTCCTCTTGCGGAGCCTGTAGCGCAACCTCTAGTAGACGTGGCGTGGCGACGGGACCGATTTCTTGCAGAGTGGTCACGGCGTTTTGTACCGCCATATCGTTCTGCGATGCAAGCAAGCGTACAAGGCTCTCGACGACGCGCTCGGAACGTTGACCACTTCCAGCATAGAGGGCATTTGCCGATTGAGCCTGCTGAATGAGGAGAGCCATCGCCTGTTGTTGCACCTCTGGCTCTCCCTGATAGTTCGAGGATAGCACAGGTGTCACGCTTTCAAGAATGCGCTGATATTGGGCAATCGTTGTTTGACGTGCTACGTCACGCTCGTTCAGGAAGCGTTCAAGAATCGTCAACATCGCCTGATGCACACGGCGCGTGAAGGGTCCTGGCTGGCGATTCTCTAGCTCTTGTAACAAGCGTGTTAGCGTAAGTTCTGGTCCGAGACGCACAAGGGCACTAGCGGCGCGTGACACAACGAAAGGTTCGGCATCGCTGATACGCGCTAGCAATGGCTCAACGGCACGCGAATCGGCAGTACCACCGAGAATATTGATGGCGGCGGCACGTAGACGTGTGGTACGCTCCGACATGGGTTGGCTCAGCTCGGCGGCATGCGACACTACGACGCTCCCAAAGCGGCCTAGCACTTGCGTCAAGCGTTTCACCTGCGCCTCATATGCGATGTTATCGACGGTATCCTGCAACTGTGTGAAGAGCAGTTCGGGCACGATTGATGAGTCCAGCAGAATGAGCAGGTCATCGACGCCATCCACCATGATAAGCGGCAACAGCGAACGATAGACCTCTTGTCCGCCCTCTTCAGCACAGCGCGTGAAGATACGCGCAAGCTCTTCGCGTGCCGCTCTGTTGCGAACGGCAATGGCAAGCGACTCAGCAATGTGTTGTGGTAGCGCGATGGGACGCTGCACTTCGGCCTGTGGTGGCGTCCACAGTACACCAACGCAGACCAGTCCTAGCGCGAGTGATTGCAACACATACGCGGGATTACTGCGCCCAAGTTCGCCGAAGCGTTCCGCCAGTGTTAGCGGTTGATCGAGCAGACCCGCCCAGATTGCCACCGACTCGCTCCATCGTCCCACGTTCTCTAGTAGGTCAAGGCGAATCGGCGGCGAAGATTGCATGATGCTATCAACTGTGTAAAAGTATTCGGCGACGAAGTATTCAGCAATCAGTTCGTGGCGAAAGCTCAACACACCACTGGGGCTAATGTCGATGAGCGCAGCACTGAGCGCGAATTGTAACAATTGTGCAATATCGTCGTGAGGCTCGAAGAGAATTTCGTCGCCACCTGCGAAGGGACTCTCAGGCGGATGCTCGTCGAGCCAGAAGCGCAGTTCGTCGGCTAGCTCGTCAAGGCTGGCATTCATACGAATGTCCTCACCGGATGACGTGGCAACGCGCAATTGAATAGCGTTGCGGTCATTCGCCCAACGTGCGGCACACGCTACTTCACTCAGAAAGCGCACAACCTCTTGCTCGTCTGGTGCGGCCTTATTCCAGCGCGGTTGCGTCTGTTCACGCAGAATTAATTGTGTGACGGACTCGCGCAACAGGCGACCACGCGTATCTATCTGCTTGCCACGCTCGACGCCGATTTTGTCGATGATGCCCATGAGCGTGAACAGCATCATCGGGTTGGTGCAGTGATAGCGCAGACGGCTACGGTCGATGACCTGCATAATCTGTCCAGCAGTATGTCGCCAGTGGTTATCCTGTCGCTCCACGTAGCGTTCGACAAACTCGTTAATCTGGTCGGTCTGCAACGGGTAAACGGTGGCACGCGATGCTTGCCCCTTGTTCACGAGAGCTACAAGGTCTGGTTGTTCGCGGTAGTCTACCTCACGGCAGGTCATCACGAGGCGATTCTGCGTCTCTTGCATGAGGTTGACAAGTTCATGACTCACCATCGAGAGATAGTTGTTATCAATCTCGTTGAGGCCGTCGCAGAGCAGAAGCAGTCGTCCCTGTTGCGCGAGTTGAAACAAATAGGGACGCAAATGCGTTATGCCAGGGAGATCGCTTTCCATGAGAAAATCTAACAAGTTCACCGGCGAATCAGCAACGATTGCCTCTGCTGAATCGTTTTCAGCAGTAGGGGGCAGATACGATTTGATGAAGAGACTATAGTTCTTCATCGGTACATATATAGGTATGCGTTTACGCTGAAACACGAGGTCCCAGGGATGCTCTGAGGCTGTGTAGTGATAGACACGTAGAGCGGTGGTCTTGCCAGCACCAGGAACGCCAAGAATAAGCTGATCGGTATCTTGTTGCTGTACAAGGTCGAGAATGGCGACGCGCTCTTCGATCACAGGTCCCGTTTTGCGTTGCCGCGTTGGATCAGGCGTCTGGCGAATGTTGGTCAGAGCGGTGAGCGGCGTGTATAATTGTTTATATTGCTCTTGCGCGGCACGTACATCATGAAGGTAGCGATAGATTGCTAACGGCATTGAACCAAATAGCACGGCTACGAAGAGTAGCGCAAACTCGACTACGGGAATGAGTAATAGTAATGGTGCATGCGTAATCAGGCTGAGCAAGCCCGTAAGATGTGCAGGATTGAGTAGCAGGATAAGACCCGCTTCGAGCAGCGTCAAGACCAAAGTTCCAGCAAAGGCCAGCAGAAGGGCAGTCGGCAAGCGCGATGGCGAAGATACACTACTGCTTGATACAACATCTAATGTTGCAGGTTGCTGTTGCTGCACCTGTCTCATGCGTTTGCTCCCTCTCTTTGGATAGTAGCATATAGTATAGCGTACTCCGCGACTCTGAACAAGGAGTAATCGAAAATTTGTACCAGCAAAAAAGCACCTAATAGTTTTCTAATAATGTGAGATAATTCACAGCAATTTTGTGCAAATTATGCTTTACTAAGCATGAGTCATTTGTGTAACGAGGTAAGTACTCTCGCACATCTTCGTTACAACTCATGCATACAAAACGTCTTTATTGATAAGAGTATATATAGTATTTCTTCTCTTCCTTATAATTCTTTATATTATTCTATCGTACCTCTATTGCTTTGAAAGGTATACTTCCATGAAGTTGACCGATTCATGGTCATCTGACGAGCAAGCACGCGACGACGACGAACAGACGATAACGCAAAAAAGACATGCGATAAAAAATGCTTCCTCGACGAGTACTCTTGCCAGAAATCTGATTGAAGCAACCGATACGGTTGAGACAGAGCGCGTAAATCGGGAGCAGCAGCTTCAAGCAATGGCATATACACGCGTTGCTCAGGAAATGTCGCCAACGTCAGACACTCGCATGCCAAGTGTCAGTATACCTTCATTTCTCTCATATGCAAGCCATGTCGAAGCAATCGAGACGATGAAAACACAGAGTCTGGTACCGGAATCAATGGCAGGGCAGGTGCCACCTACGCCGATTCTACCGGAGATGCACAAACGTCCTTATCGTATTACGCGTGGCTATGCCCTTTTGTTGATTGCCTTTCTTGCCGTGATTGTTTTTCAGTCGCTCAATATTGGTCCAACTCAATTCGCCGGTTCTCAGGGATGGGCATATGTGCTTGGCGGTCCTATGAGTGCTGGAAACTCCAATCTCCTTAAAGGTATTGGAGGCCGCTCTTCGCTTACCCCTGGCTCGACTGCTGCAGCAACGCACAAAATGACGCCACAGCAGTACATCGACACGATAGTCCAGCGCATGACGCTTGATCAGAAGCTGGGGCAGATGATGATTATTCAGTTCCTCGGTTCCTCCTACTCGCTCGACCTGAGTGCAATGGTGAAGCAGTACAACGTTGGCTCTGTCCTTATATTTGCCGCAAACCAGAATATCGTGAGCAAGAATCAACTCAAGAGCTTAATACAGCAGATGCAGACCGATAGCCCTATTCCGCTTGCGGTTGCTATCGACCAGGAGGGCGGCACGGTTGATCGCCTGAATGCACTGGATGGACCACGACCATCGGAGGCAACGATTGGCGCATCGGGTAATCCTGATGTCGCACGACAGGCAGGTATTCAGGATGCGAAGGACCTCTCATCTTACGGCATCAACCTCAACCTCGCTCCCGTTGTCGATGTCACCAATGTCTACAATTCGCAACTTGACCACCGCACCTATGGCAACAATGCCGACCTTGTGACAAGAATGGCGAGTGCCTACCTCGATGGTTTGCAGAAAAGCGGCAAGGTTATCGGCACACTCAAGCATTTTCCAGGCTTGGGCGATGTTGGCGTTGACCCACATGTCGGTGTACCACAACTCACACGCTCACAGAGCGATTTACAGCAGATTGATTGGGCACCATATCGCAATCTAATTCAACAGGGCAATGTTCACGCTATTATGGTCACGCACGAACTGGTAGAGGCGGTGGACAATACAAAGCCCTCTTCTCTCTCTAACAAAGTGGTTACGGGCATTCTTCGCAACCAGCTAGGCTTTCAGGGCGTAATTATGACGGATAGCCTGACGATGGAAAGCATCTCCGCCGACTATAGTGAAGGACAGGCAGCGGCTCTCTCCGTTGAGGCCGGTTGTGACCTGCTCATGGGCGCCAGCACACCTTCCGATGTCGCCACGATGATTCAAGGCATCAAGCAAGCCATGAACGATGGGCAAATTAGCCAGCAGCGCATAGATGATTCAGTGCGGCGTATACTGATGATGAAGTATCAAATGGGTCTGCTCGCTATTCCAACAAATTAAAAAGACAGGATGTTCGAGGATTATGATGCTTAGTTCTGATACCACACCATCACCCCAGGATAGGAAGTGGCATGTATTGCTCTACGTCCTGATCGTGCTAGAGACGGGATTAGTCACACTTGCATTGGTGCCCGCGCAACTATGGACACGCATTCTCGCCAATTCCAGTAGTGCCGCCCTCGACGGTCCCTTCCCTCCCACAATCGCACCCGTCATTACATTGTTCCTCTATCTCATACCCGCGCTCATCGGGCTGCTCTGTCGCAAATGGCAACGTGCCCTGCTCTTCGCCACACTCCCCGCTTGGATCGGCCTCGGCGTCTTCCTCATTGCCGCAACCTTCCGCGTCGGCGCGTTTTATTTAGTATCACCCGACCACGTAACCGCGAACGTAAGCGTCCTGGAACTCTTCGCCGCCCTCGGCGCAATTGGTTGGCTGGCACGTTCGTTATTGAAATGGAAATGAGATATCTACCCCCCGAATGGGTTATTGTTCAGCAAAAAATTATGAAAACGTGTAGAATGAAACGAAATACTTATGTCTAAGGGAACGTTGCGACCAATACAACTGGTTCGCATGGGGCAAGAGCGGGAAGAGAATTTCACGAAAACGAGAGTTATGCAAACCAATAAAGAATTTTCTGAAACACATATTACCGGCAACAATCCAGAACAAGAACAATCCTCGGCATTTTCCGACGTGCCACAATCATCGCCACTTGGTGCCACAGTGGGCACCGAGGCCGAGACGACGCCAGGAGAGACGGGGGCGCAGGGACTACTTGCGAAATCGCCTCGCAGCTATCTCTATAACCAGATATACGGGCTATGGTTCTTTCTATCGTGGTTCGTGCTGATGACGCTGATTACACACAAAGTCTCGACGGAGCAGTATGGCGTCTTCGCCGTCATCCTCACGGCCTATAACACGATTATCTATATCGTCGCCTTTGGCTTCGAGGACGCCATCACAACCTATATTCCACGCGTCTTCGCCGAACATGGCAGAGCAGCGGCTGGTCTGTTGATACGGCGACTAATGGCTATACGTATCGCCCTGCTGATCGTCTGCACGGTTATTCTGCTCTTTAGTTTTCCGCTAATAGCCAACATTATCGCGCTCATTCCTATTAAGGGAGCGGCAGATACAGCGAACGGCCTACGCGACCCACAGTTGTTAGCGCGTATGTTCCCCATCGCTCTCTACGTGCTTGGTAGCAGCATCGGTAGTCTCTTGACTGCTGTATGTGCGGCATATATGCGTATGGTCTCGGTGCTAATTATCGGTTGTGTGACGCAATGTGTACTACTTGGCGTAGGCTTTGCACTCCTACAACTCGGCTTTGGCATCGATGGTATTCTGTGGATGCTGGCAATCGTGGGAGTACTTAACGCCACCGCGTTCGCAATTTGGCTGGCTCCCGTTGTGCTGGCACACGACAAGAACGCCTACCGACAACCCGTTTTTCCAGTGATACGCCTGGGGCTGTCGGCATGGCAGACCAATCTCGTCAACGGCGCGTTGTTCAAACAGACAACGATTATCCTGCTCGGTTATTTCGCGGTCTCGCTCACGCTGCGCGGCTTCTTCAACCTCTCGTATCAGCTCGCAGACTCCGCGAACGCCCTGCTCGTCGCTGGCTTCGGCGGCGTCGGCGGCTCCGCGCTAGCCGCCGCCGCCATTGGACGCAACTATGCACGTCTAGGCCGTTCATGGGAGGTACTGATCAAGGTCGAGACGCTACTAGCGGCTCCTGGCCTCGTCTTCTGCCTCTTCAACGCGCAAAACATCGTCACCGTCCTTTACCCCAAGGCGTTCGCGCCCGTCGGCCCGCTGCTAGCGATATTCCTATTCTTCAACCTCATCGTGCGTATACTCGGCACCACCATTCACCAATCCACGCTCTACGTGCTAGGTAAGGCGCGTCTCGTCGTCATAGCCCAATGGATCGGTCTCGCCGCCATCGTCGGCATCGGCATCGTCCTCATCCCCCGCTACGGACCCGCCGGAGCCTTAATCGCCGACGGCATCGCCAAAGCCCTCGCCGGAGCCTTGCTACTCGCCTTCCTCTGGCGCGACCTGCCCAACAAATACCCCATTGGCTTCACCCTGCGCTTCCTGCTCGCCCTCACCCTCGCCGCTCTACCCGGCATCGTATGGCACCCCACGAACAGAATATTGTTTGGAGCATCTGGCGTAATATTCTTAGTGCTATGCTTCGGGCTGTTGGTGGTGATAAAGCCGTTAAGTGCCAATGATTTAGAGATGATTAAGAGCATGAAACCAGGAGTGGCACGGTATTTGGGGTGGTTTGCACGGGGGCAGAACACC
Source organism: uncultured Ktedonobacteraceae bacterium (assembly GCA_964250365.1). Lineage (GTDB taxonomy): Bacteria > Chloroflexota > Ktedonobacteria > Ktedonobacterales > Ktedonobacteraceae > JBBQVS01. Next base: position 1,163 of record CAXUGH010000121.1, on the reverse strand, counting down.
AAACGATTATGATAGACGTATTTGATGCACTAAATTACACTATGGGCATGGTAGCATGACAGGGGCAGAGCTGCTGTCACTACTATACACGGATTGACGCGGCTTCGCCACGCAGTGGCACGTCGTATAGTAGTGACAGGACTTGCCCCTGTCATGCTCTCCTCCATATCACAATACGCGCGTATCAACCTAATTGCATCGTTACACCGACATACAAACAATCATCCCAACTCCCTCAATGCCTTCTCCACAATCTGCTGCGCCTGTGGCTCAACATCCTTCCACAATTCGGCAAATTGTTCGTCACCAATTTCTCGATGTAAACCGTCTATCCATGTCTGCACAACATCACTGGAAGGGCTTTGTGCCTCGACAAAAATGCGCTGAGCAAGAATGAAAGCTCCGAGAGCAACGTCATAACGCTTCTCTTTTCGATACCATACGCCAACATTCCACAATGTTGTCCCTTCTCCCCCTCGGTCTCCCACTTCCCTCCTGATTGCCAACGCTTGCTCATAATACTGCACTGCCTCCGTCTTCTTGCCCAATGCGTTATACACCGACCCCAGATTGTTCAACGTCGTGCCTTCTCCACCTCGATTTCCCACTTCCTTGCTGAGTGCCAACGCTTGCGTATAATATCTAAGTGCATCTTCCTTCTTCTCTAAGTCAAGATATACGTTACCTAGATTACCTAAAGTTGCACCTTCACGCTTACGATCTTTTTGTTCTACCCAAATCGATAGGGCTTGCGCGTAGTATTTCAATGCATCTTTTTTTTTACCTAATTTGTTACATATCCAACCTAATTGATGATAGAGATCTGCTTTTTGCAAGGGCTTTAACTGCGCAACTCCTTTACGCAAGTCTTCGCCTATCTCCAGCAGAATTACATTACCACCCCAACGTCTTACATCATGAAAAAGCACTTCTTTTCGCATCAACTTATAAGCATCCTGCCACTGTTCCGCTTGACAGGACTGCCACACAGCTTCGATGAGAGGTTGCACATCTGCTATCTTTCGTCGCTCCTTACGAGGAGGGCATTGTTTTGCAGCTTGCTCTATGTAGTATTGTGCCGCTTTACCATGCGCTATATGCATACCTTCTTTATTGAATTGTTCGTCGTGGTGTTGAGCGTAGGTGGCGACGATGGGATGGAG
>CAXUGH010000120.1:13872-14149 GCA_964250365.1 uncultured Ktedonobacteraceae bacterium | reverse complement strand
GCTATACCGTGAAACGGCGAAGAAGGTGCAGCGACGACGTGCCGAGGGATGCATTACGGTGGACATGGAGGCGGCTTCGTTCTTCGCGGTTGCACAATTTCGCAGCGTGAGCTTCGCGCAACTATTGTATGGTGGCGACGATGTGAGTAGCGAGAATTGGAATTCACGCCACTGGACCACGCATACCTCCGTGCGCGAGAAACTCTTCTGGCTAGCGGCAGAGGCATGCCTAAAGTTGTGGGGGTTTAATTAAAAAAAAAATATTATATATTATGGT
>CAXUGH010000120.1:2269-13862 GCA_964250365.1 uncultured Ktedonobacteraceae bacterium | reverse complement strand
ACAGAATGTTATTCGCTGCTTTCAGCAGCGAATAACACTCTGTGTCTTATGAAACCTCGACACCTAACCGTTGCAACTCTTCAAAAAAATGTGGGTAGCTTTTAGAGATATGTTCGGTACCTGTAAGCGTAAGGCCAAGACGACTGCGAAGGGCGACGATGGCGAGAGCCATGAGTAGGCGATGATCGCTATGACCGTTGACGGTGACGCCGCCCTCGATACCTTCTGGTTGACCTTGCACGAGAATGGCATCCCGTTTGGGCGTGACGATGCAACCAGCGCGGTTCAATTCGGTACAGAGGTCATAGATACGATCAGACTCTTTATAGTGCAAGCTCTCGATGTTGTAGAATACGCTCTCGCCTTCAGCAAAGCATGCGGCGGCGACCAGTACAGGAATGCAATCAATCATCGGGTCGCCATCTACGGTTATGCCATGTAGAGGACGACCGCCAGAAATACGCACGGTATTGTCGTGAATGTGTACATCTGCTCCCATTGCGTGGAACGCTGCTAGCAATGCATCTCCTACCTCATCACCCTGTCGTAGCCGTTTGAGTTGCAGTTCGCTTGTCGGTGATTTAGTCACAGCACAGGCGGCGAGCAAGGCGGCGGCAGAAGGGTAATCGCCAGGAATGACATATGTACGCGGGAAATAGGATTGTCCGGCTGCAATAGCGAACGAACGTAGCGTTGCATCAAGCTCGACGCGAATACCTGCCTCTTGCATTACCTCTAGCGTTGCCCGTACAAGTGGCTGCGATTTCAGGCCATCCACCACATCTATGTGCAGAGCTTCGCCGATAAGTGGAGCAAGAAAGAGCAGTGCGCTGAGATACTGCGAGCTACGCGCTCCTGAAATTGTGACGCGACCACCATGAAGTTTACCACCGTACAGCGTAATCGGTAAGTAGCCTTCAGTTCCCGTTCCCTTACAGGCAACACCAAGCACGGTAAGTGCCTCTAGCAGTTCACGATTGGGTCGCTTGCCAAGCGATTGTGGAGCATCGGTAACAAACGTTATTTCAGGTAATGTAGCTCCAACTCCTAGCAAGAGACGCAATACCGCACCCGCGTTACCAACATTGACAGTCACAGGACCTACATTCTGAGGACGCCCAACACTTTGTATTTGTAGGTGCTGTCGAGAACTGTCCAACCAGTGCAACGCTGCGCCAAGAGCCTGACAACAACGAAAGAGAGCGTCGCTATCATCACTTTCAGCAGGAAAAGCGATATGGCTCACGCCTTTTGCAAGTGTGGCAGCAAGCACGTAGCGCAGTGTGTAGTACTTTGAGGACGGTACGCTTGGCTCACCGTGCAATACATATGTTGGCGGAATAAAACGTTTTTCTTGCATATTTGCTCTCAGGGAGACCACGAGGGTCTCCCCTACATTTCATAAATTTGTGAAATGTAGGGGAGACCCCGTGGTCTCCCCTACATTTCACCTCTCATTTTAGCCTTTTACAAACAAAATGTCGAGCTACATACAACGTATTTTGTACATCGTACTCTTGTGTAATTATATTTGTTGTACGTTGCTCAGCCTTTTTAACACCAATTTTCGTACATGCACATTACATATTATTACAACAAATAGTACAAATTTTCGTAATGTATTTGTTTATTTATTTCAATGTAAACGCTACTTATACTTGACTCTTCGCTTTTGCTCTGTTATACTCGCATGTGTCGAGAGAAAAACTACGATGGGAGGAAAGAGAAGAGAGTGTACAAACAAAACATCGTCATTGTAGGTGCTGGCATTGTTGGGCTATCAACAGCATATGCTCTTCTTAAACAGGGAAATTATCGTGTAACGGTTCTGGAACAGCTATCGGTCGATTCCCCACACGCTACATCGCACGGCGTTTCGCGTCTACTACGTTTTGAATATGGTTCCGACGCATTCTATGCTCGTATGGTGCAACAGAGTCTTGTACATTGGCATATGCTTGAGGATATTTCACAACGTGTCCTGTATACACCGACAGGCATTCTTATGCTTGGCAACGAGGACGACAACTTTACGTCTTCGAGTTACTCCATACTACACGATTTAGGGCTACCAATAACGCGCCTCTCGCAACAGCAGTGTAGACAGCGTTTCCCGCAATTCGCGGTACATAAGTATGGTATATATATCTATAACAGTCAAGGTGGTATTTTACATGCATCTCAGTGTTTACATACGCTACGTGATCTTATTCTTGATCTTGGTGGAGAAATTTGTGAGACCAGTCGCGTCAAACATATTGACTACGGAAACATGCAGCGTTCGCCGCATGTTATCCTTTCATCAGGAGATGTCTATAGAGCTGACCGTGTTGTGATTGCGGTCGGTCCCTGGATACATTCCTTGCTGGGCGAGATGCAGCTACCAGTAGAGATGACGCGCCAATATCTCTTATATTTTGCGAATTTGCCTTTAAATTCCTTTGGTATAGCCGCATTTCCCTCATTTTTGGCGGATGAGCTATATGGTTTTCCCATTCATAACACAAGAAATGGACTCAGTTGGTTCAAGGCAGCATCTCATAATTTCGGCATAGGGGTCGAGCCAGAGGAGAGCCGCCCAATAGAGCAGACGCTGATCGAGCAGACGGTAGAAAGATTGTACAATCTTCTACCTGCATTGCAACGGGCACCTCTGACTCATGTTGACGCGTGTATGTACGATGTCACACCCGACGAAGACTTTATTCTTGATATGCTTCCATGTGACCCACGCATCGTTGTCGCAACGGGCCTCTCCGGTCACGGTTTCAAGTTCGGCCCAATGTTGGGCGAAATTCTCAGTAGTTTTGTACAGGAGAAAGAGGCACCTGTCAATATCGAGCGTTTCAAGCTTTTGCGCTTCGATAAAGGTCGTACTGGCTATGCACAACAGAGTTCTGTAGCATAACCGTTTATCATTGTTGATTAGGAGGTCCCTGCTGAATGCGTTGGCACATGCCCTCAACGCCGCCCTGTGTTTCGGGGGTGTGCCAGACGCTCTCTATCCACCAAGTAACGCCAGCGTCAGCATAAGGACGAACAATCGACGCAGCTTGCTCAGGATCGTCGCCAGGGGTCTCGCCCTCAACTACAATGTCGAAGCGTGTATCTACAGACCGTTGTGCTGCAATGTAGAGTTTCATATCGGCAATATCAGTAGGTGTCATGATAAGCTCCTTTCGTCTTGTTGCTTTCAAATCTCATTGTTGATGAAAGAATACATGAAACTAGTTGACAACATGTGTCATATTTTCATGGTAGGATACAAAGGACTCTAACAATTTTCGTAGGGACCAGATGTATCGCGTCCGACGCTCAATTCATTGAGCGAAATCCTGTCTCAATCATGATCTCGCGCGATAAATCGCACGCACGGACGCGATACATCTGGTCCCTACGAAATTTTATTGGATGAAGAGCAATCTCGCATTGCAACAGGAAGGTGAAGATACCATGCGAGCAGACAGGTTACTCTCGATTTTGTTATTGCTACAAGTGCATCGACGCATGACAGCCCATGCGCTAGCGAGTCGGTTAGAGGTATCGGAGCGCACGATTTACAGGGATATGGAGGCGTTGAGTATGGCTGGTGTGCCTGTGACAATGGAGCGTGGCATCGGTGGTGGCTGTGTGCTACTAGAGACGTTTCAGACCAACCTGACAGGGTTGAACGAGGCAGAGGTGCAGACACTCTTTCTGAGTAATCCAACACGTCTGCTCGCCGATCTTGGTTTGCAGAATGCATCCGAGGCCGCCCTGATTAAGTTACTTGCCTCACTACCTACAATAGCACGACGCGACGCTGAGTATGTGCGTCAACGCATTTATATTGATAGCGCAGGTTGGCATGGCACGAAGGATGTGGTACCGACATTACCGATTTTGCAGGAGGCAATCTGGCAAGAGCGCAAACTGTGCTTTACCTATCCAAAGAGCGACGGTGCGGTAGAGAGAGTCGTCAATCCGCTCGGTCTTGTAGCTAAGGGCAACATGTGGTACTTCGTTGCGGGCATCGACGGCGATATTCGCAACTACCGCGTCTCGCGAATACAAGAGGTGCGTATTCTTGACGAACTCTGTGTGCGGCCTGATACGTTCGATCTTGCCCAACATTGGGAGCAATCATCGTCTCACTTCATCGCCAATCTCCCACGCTACCCAACCGTCCTACGCATGAGAGCCGAAGCACTATCATGCATAGATAGTGTAGGACGCTACGTTCGTGTCGAACAAACGAGTAGCCCTGATGAAGATGGTTGGGTAACGCTGCATGTTCTATTTGAGACAGAAATAGCTGCCTGTGGTTATGTTTTGGCATTTGGAGCGCAGGTTGAGATCGTTGAGCCGCAATGTTTGCGCGAACGGGTGATACAACTGGCGGAGAATGTGGTTGCGTTTTATCATAGTACATAGTCGATGTTTCTTTGCAACATTTCGTAGGGACCAGATGTATCGCGTCCGAAGCGTGATTTATCACGCGAGATCATGTCTAAGATGGCTTGTAGAAAGGGTTTGTAAAGATCTCGCTCAATAAATTGAGCAACGAATGCGATACATCTGGTCACTACGAAAGATTATAATTGCACAAAATAGAACATCTGTTTGACATATTTCTCTTGATTAGGTATGCTAGTAGAGGTTTCCATTCCAGTTTTCGATACAGTCTAAGGAGGCAACGATGGTAGTCAAACCTGTCCGTGAAGGCTTTCACACTGTCACTCCATATCTGATGGTTCGCGGAGTTGATAGGCTGGTAGACTTTATTCAACAAGCGTTCGGCGGCGTCGAAACCTATCGTACAACAGGCTCCGCTGGTGGCACACATATAGAGATGCGAATCGGTGACTCTATGATTATGATGGGCGGTGCCGCCACTACCGAGCCAATGCCCGCTGCAATCTACCTCTACATGAATAATGTAGACGAGGTATATCAGAAGGCACTACAAGCTGGAGCGACCTCGATTATAGAACCATCATCGGACGATGAAGAACGACGCGCAGGCGTAACTGATGCCTTCGGCAATCAATGGTATATCGGCGCACCTCTGTAGGGAAAAAACGAAATAACATAGAAATCCAACAGACGCTCACGTTGTGAGCGTCTGTTGGATTTCTATGTTATTTACACCATCTTCGACTTAAACGCGAACAACAGCCCAACTCCAAGCAGCAGCCAGATACCCACAACAAAGGGTATAGCGGCAAGGGCACCAGAGCCAGGAGAGGCGACGGCAGCGATAAAGATGGCAAGAGTTATCAGAGTACTTAACACAGGGAAGAGGCCGTTGCGTAGCCAGGAAAAGCGTTCGCGTCGCTTGCGCCAGAAGAAACGCAGACAGGCGACGTTGACGAGCATATAGATGAGAATGACGAAGATGGCGTCGAGCGTGCCGAAGAAGGCAAAAGCATTGATGGGTGTGAGAAAGATGCCGAGCAAAATGCCACATACAAGGCCGATGGCACATAGAAATGTTACAGCCCCGATGGGCGTTTGACGCTTGGGATGCGTCCATGCAAACCAGCGTGGAAGCAGACCGTCACGTCCAACTGAGTAGATAATACGTGCGCCGCCGTTGACAATGGCGAGGGCAGCACCGAAAAACGAGAAGACACCCACGAGATCGATGAGAGCGACAAAGACGCCACCGCTAAAGTGACGACTGATAGTATCAAAAGGAGCAGCATCGTTGGCATAACCCGTCGCCATGTTGTTGACGCCGTAGCCGAGTGTGGCGACGTAGGCCATCAGGATGTAGAAGACGCCTACAACAAGCATGGAGCCGTAGACGGCGCGAGGAATGTTGCGGTGCGGGTTGCGCGTCTCCTCACCAAGAGCAGCAGCCGTTTCAAAGCCGATAAAGCTGAGAATTGCCAGCACTACGCCAATCGAGAGATCACCGCCTTTTGGAATAGGGGTTGTAGTGAAGGGTGCAATGGTCAAGCCACTCTTATTACCAACGGAAAATAACACGATGAGCGCAAGAATGAGACAAACACCGATCTCGAATACTAGGAAGGTGAGGTCGATGGTCAACGATTGGCGAATGCCGATGTAGCAGAAGGCAAAGACGATACCTGTAGCGGCGACAAACCAGAAGCTCCAATGCAGATTGAGGCCGAACCAACGATAGAAGAGCGTTTGCAGGTTGGCGGACATCAAAATAAATGAGTAAGGCACGCCTAGCGCAACCGCCATCAGCCCAATCCAGCCCGTGAGAAAGCCCCAGCGTGGTCCAAGTCCCTCGCGCACAAATGTATAGGCAGAGCCACTTGAGGGGAGTTCGCGCGACATCTCGCTATACTGATTCGCCATCAGCAACGCGACAACAAAGCCGATGACATAGCATAGAGGCAGAGCGGCACCAACAAGCCCCGCCTGTGGAACCGTGTTGAAGAAAATCGAGGCGGCAGGCGACATTACCGCAACAGAAATAACGATTGCATGACGCAGACCAAGCGTACCGCTACGAAGAGGAGGAGCGGTAGCGGCAATTATCTCTTTTGCATCAACAGAGGATGGAGCTTCACTCATGAATATATTCTTTCTTTTCATCGGATGGAATAGGTACATCTACCTCGAACAGTTCGCGCAGATAGCGGTTGAGGAAGACGCCTTTAGGATCAAGTTCGGCACGAATGCGCTGGAAGTCATTCCAGCGAGGATAGAGCGTTAACAAGCTTTGTGCGTTCTGTGTATGCATCTTTCCCCAGTGTGGACGACCTTGATAGCGACGAAAGATGGCTTCAATCTGCTCAAAATATGCCTTGTAGGGCATGCCACGATACATATGCACGGCGATGTAGGCCGAATCGCGTTGGTATGCTGGACTAAGCCAGATGTCGTCGGCGTGGACAAAGCGGCACTCAATGGGAAAATGTACCTCGAAGCGTTCACGCTGTACACACGCTTCGATTTCAGCTAAAACCGTTTTGAAATGCTCGGCGGGAATATTGTACTCCATCTCCTGAAATCGCACCATGCGCGGCGTCGAGAACAACAGATGACTATAATTAACCTCATTCACCGAGGCGACTCCAAGTGCTGAGATGTTACTGATTGTGCTAGACAGCTTAGGCAACAAGCGGTTACATTCCGAGAGCAACCAGTAGACACCGTTTTCTAATACAATCTTGTTAAAATTGCCCCAGAGCGAACTCTTACTTGCCGGTTCGGTAGTTTTGTTGAGAAATTTCGTCTGCACCGACTTCGTATAGGGAAACCAGTAGAACTCGAAATGATCGTTGTCACGTTTATATTCTTCGAGATGCGACAGGCACTGTTCGAGATTTTCACGTTGACTTTTGAAGTGGAGACGTTTCGCGGGTATGACGCGCAGTTTCACCTCAGCAATCACGCCTAGTGTACCCAGCGAGACCTGAGCCGCTTTGAAAATATCAGGATTATCTTTCGCCGAACATTTCAGAACACTACCATCGGCAGTAACAAGTGTGAATTCTTCGACCTGAGTGGCGAGCGAACCAAAGGCGATGCCAGTACCATGCGTCCCTGTACTAATAGCCCCTGCAATGCTCTGCACGTTGATATCGCCGAGATTTTCCTGGGCAAGGCCACGTTGAAAGAGTTCTTCGCCGAGGTTCTTCAGCCATGTGCCACCGCGTACCGTAACCACGCTACGCTCGGCATCGTAAGCCATCACTCCCTGCAAACGTTCGAGCGACATGAGAATATCGTCGGTCTGTACCAGAGGAGTAAACGAGTGTCCAGCACCAACAACGCGCACATGCCGGACATCGCGCCCAAACTCCTGCATCATCTCAGCAAGTTCGTCAATGCTGCTCGGCTTGACCACACGTTGTGGCGTGGACTGAACGGAGCTTGACCAGTTGCTCCATTGCCCATTGTGAAGTGTCACGACTGGAACCCTCCTTTGTTATAGAAAACATTGACCATCACCGCGATAGGTTGTTACTTTATCTGTTACAGCACCGTCGGAGACGATCAACAGATGCGTAAAGCGTTCACATAGTTCACCCGCTTTGCTATGACGCATAAAAATGGGATCACCGAGGTTGAGTTTGATATCGCCCTTGTAGCGAATGGGCGTCTGAACCTCGCCTGCCCCTTCGTTGGCTGTGAGACTTGCACCTGCAGGGAGGTAGGGACGCGGCTGCTTTTCGGCTCCGGTAGAGCCGGAGGCGATATACCCACCACCAAGACAGGTGTACAGCGTTGAGCTTGGGCGACGCACAATTTCGATGGCAAAGCCAGCGGCTGGCGCATAGTGGAAGTCGCGGTAACTGTCGAAGAGTGCTGGAGCGTAAAAGCCGGAACCAACGGTGATTTCCGTCACAAGAGGCTCCATACATGTTGTAAGCATGCTCCCTGTACCACCACCATTGACGAAGCGCAAAGGTAGCCCATAGGAGGCGATTAGCTCGATTAACGCAGTGCGACGCGCGGCGATTTCATGGATGGAGCGACGTTTTAGCTGTCGAATCAGCGCACTCTTCACGCTCTGCCCTACAACCTGATCACCAACGCCAGCGATTTGCGCCTCATATCCCATAAGACCATCGAGCCAGACGTGTGAGGAAGCTAGAATGCACTCGATGATTGGTCGCGCCTGCTCCGGGCCTTTCACCGCTGAACGCCACACGCCAAAGTGGAGGCCGGGGAATTGCGTCGCCATGTCGATATCGAGACAGAGCGGTAAGCGTACACCGTGCTCACTGGCAACCCGCTCGACCTGCTCCACATGCTCGACGCTATCAATCATTAGCGTGATACTGGCACCATCTGCGGTGGCTCGCGCAACGGCGGCGATGTCGTTGGGATGCCATGTTGGATAGCCGATTAGAATGTCCTGTATGCCCTGCGAAGCAAGATAGACAGCTTCGGGAGCAGTAAAGCTCATAATGCCCTGAAAGGCTGGCGAGGCGGCAAGAATACGCTGAATCACAGCAACGCTACGTAGCGATTTAGAGGCGAGACGCACTCTCTTCTGCTCTGCTCGTGCCACGACCTCGCCAATATTCTGCCCTAACAGGTCCAGGTCAAGGTAGGCGAAGGGCAGAGTATGCCCAGCGAAGACGTTTTTGTAGTAAGTATAATCTTGTTTCATGCTTTATTTTTCTTTGCGGCTGTTGCCATCATTATCTCATAGCGCAGACGCTTGATACGTTTGCGGTAGGCATCTTCTGGCTGTCGAAAACCAAGTTTTGGTTTGTCGCCCATACTCACATGCCACTTGCGAAAAGCCAGACCAATCTCGGTTTGATAGAGCGTCTGCACACGCATCCACTGCTTCACACCATACTGCATCAGCACGCGCCGCTCCTGTCGCGTGCGCTGAAACGAGTTTTGCAGAATCGCGTATTCATCTACCTTCACTACACCACTGCTCACCTCTGATGCCAGGAACTCCCGTATCACCGCTACTTCGTGCGCGAGAGACTTGATAAGGAAATAAAGTAGTACAATCTGCGCCACAAACGGCGGAATGTAGTCGCCGATGACCGCGACCAACGAGAAAAACGTGACGGTGGGATTATTGGGCGAGGCAATGACCATTGCATTGGCGTAGATATCTACGAAGTCGAAGACGCTATGCAGCGCAACTGCCGCCAGATAACCCAGGAGTGGTATCACAAAATGTCGCCAGCGCACCTTTGTATGGCGCACATAGCCGAGCGCAACGCCAAAGCAGACGGTGAAGGTCGAATGACTGAGCCAACCCAGCACAATACGACCTACAATAAGAAAGAGTAGAAAGTCTTTCGAGTTTTGCGCGAAATAGCTGAAGTTCTCAACCATCGCAAAACCAGCACCAATCAAGCTTCCATAGACAATACCATCGGTTACATTGTCAAATTCATCGCGCAAGACGAAGAACAGCAACAACAAACCCAGACCCTTGATCGTCTCTTCGGTGACACCAGCATTCAATCCAAGCAAGATAGAACGCAGGAGATTATTCGAGTCGCGCCCTAACGCATCTTGTATCAATGCTTGCACGTTCGTCTCAATGAAAAGTGTTGGTGGAATAGCGATAATTGCTCCCCAGAGAAACGCCGCCAGTCGTAAAAACCAGGGTTCGCGCTCATAACGATCAATGAAATTGACCAGCAGGTTGATGCCAAGAGCTGGAATCACTGGAATGGTGAGGGCGGCAAGAATGCTTGAGGGACCATTCAATGCCAACGAAGAAAAGCCGATAACGCTGTTCAATATAATCGTGATGATCGCACTCACCATCAAAATCGCAAAGCCGATTCCTGCAATCACCCAACGTGTTCGCGTTCCCATGCGTTGTGGCAATGCAAATTGCATCGTTATGCCAGCACCTAGCACATTCTCTTCATCCTCATCATGCCACGGTTGCGCTATCTCTTCTGGCTCTGGCTGTACCGGCAAAGGAGAGAAGGGAATACGTTGCAGCAAGGAAAAGTTGGGAAATCTGCCATGTTCATTCTGATTTCCCTGTACAGAGTTCGTTTGTGGCATACGTTGCTGACCTGTAAGACGAACGGGCGAAAGCTCTTCAGGTGAGGATGGAAGGTGTTGAGTCTCCTGAGTGTTGGCACCGAGGGAGAGCGTCATGTGCTGAGGCGCGATAAGTTGCAGCATCGTACTTCCCAGGACAAGCACATCCTGTGATTGTAGTGGCGCACTTGCTCCGCTCGGCACGGGTTGCCCGTTCACGCGTACAACATTATGCATCGTGAGATTCACAACGTGCCATCCCAACGTATCGAGTATCAAACGAGCGTGTTCACGCGAGGCAGTAGGGTCCATCAGGATAATATCGTTGTCGAGGGCACGCCCAATGCTTGTTTCAGAGCGCGTAATCAGGTGTACCAATTGCTCTTCTGGTAGCCAACCGCTGGGATAGCGCTCCTGGATATCCGCAGTCGCATTCGCGGGGGGACGCACACGGACCACCCGCAGCACTCCGTAGTTCTGACTCATGCTACATTCCTGGCGCGAAATACTACCGCCTCTTCTATATACATATTGTACACTATTCGTGATATATTGTCTTGAGAAATTCTTGTTTTATGCGTTGGAGTCTTGTTCGAGCGTAATATCCATCATCATCTCGCCCGCATATTCTGACATCAGCAGACATAGTTGCTCCCATTGCATCTGAACCGAGGCGAAATGTTCCCAATAATCGGATGCCTCCTCCTCCACCTGTCGCCAATACGTATAAGAGGCTTTATTTGTGAAGGTGAGCACCATCAAGTAGCTTCGCGGCTCGCTTCTCGCCACATGCACTAGCGAGACCTGCTTCACGCCGGGAATCCAGCGCAACATCTCCAACACGCTCGACGAAGCCAGTTGCTCAACCTCGTTCGCTGATGCACCCTGCTTCAACTGCCACACGCGCACACAATAGTAGTCGCCCATACTGCCCTCCTACCCACTAAAAATTTTTCTCTACTATACATTGGATGAGCAAGAGTTACAAGTGTTGTAGGAAGATGGGTATAAACTGTGAAAAACTGAAGGGAGTAGACAGGAATGATATGATACGTGCAGGGCAAACTCTCATCATATATAGAGGTAGAATTTTTTGGACTCGTTTACCCTGCACCTCTTGCAAGGAGCGGCGCAATTCTTTCTCGAC
>CAXUGH010000120.1:0-2169 GCA_964250365.1 uncultured Ktedonobacteraceae bacterium | reverse complement strand
TTTGGACTCGTTTACCCTGCACCTCTTGCAAGGAGCGGCGCAATTCTTTCTCGACAACAAAGCACAGGCGTACCTTGTGGGCGGCTCTATGCGTAATTTGCTGCTCGACGAACCCTGCACCGATTGGGATATTGTTACAACGGGCGATGCACCTACGCTTTCGCGTAAGCTGGCGAACAAGCTCAATGGCTTTTATGCATATATGAACGAGAAGGCTAGCCGCATCACCGTCAAGCATAACAAGCAGGATATCGTCTTCGACATCGCACCGATGCATGGTCGTACTATCGAGGCTGACTTGCGCCAGCGCGACTTTACAATCAACGCGATTGCTAGCCCCTTGTCCGATGCTATATCTTCCTTTATAGAGCATTCATCTTTGCCCACTATTGACCCTTTGCATGGTGTCTCCGATATTGCTACACACACGCTGAGAGCCGTCAATGAGAATGTATTCAAGCATGATACGTTGCGTTTGTTACGTGCTGTACGCTTTGCAACCCGCTATTCTTTCACTATCGAGCAGCACACGCGGGAACTTATGCGACGCGACGCTCCACTCCTGCTCGTTTCAGCACCAGAGCGCATTCATGCCGAACTTTACGCTCTACTTGCAGCAGATGGGGCGACAGACCGCTTACACCTGCTCGACCGGTACGACCTTTTCACGATACTCTTCCCCGAATTTATTCCGGCGCGTGGTATGCTGCAACCAGCGTTACATCATTGGGACGTATTCGAGCATTCGGTAGAGACGGTGGCGGCGCTCGAACGCCTCATGGCAACGCTACGCCTTGCGCCACAAGAGATACAACAAACAACGTTAGATGGAGGAAGCGGCGACCTTGTTGCTCTACAAGACCTCTTGCACGAGGCAGAGCAACAGGGGTATGTCTCAATCGAGAACTTTACATCTCCTACAATGAAACTCGCTGCCCTGCTACACGATGTGGGCAAGACAACCACACAAGTCGTTCATGAAGACGGAAAAATCACGTTCTATGGACATCCACAGGCCGGTATGCCGCTTATCCAGAATATCGCTCGACGCCTCGCCCTGAGTACGCAAGAACACCGGCTGATACGACAGGTTGCCGCCAATCATATGCGTCCTGGGCAATTAAGTCATGATCCGATTACGCAACGCGCGGTGCGCCGCTACTTCGTCGATCTTGGACCAGTCGGCATATCAGTTGCCCTTGTCTCGCTCGCCGACCATCTCGCCATGCGTGGTCCCGAACCGCTTACAGAGGCATGGCACAATCACCTTGCGACAGTACGCTTGCTGCTCACACGTTACATCCGTGAGCGCGAGGTTATTCTGCCACCACATCTTGTGCAGCCGGAGGAACTGATACGCAAGTTCAACCTGCCACAAGGACCGATCATTGGTCAATTGCTAGAGCAAATCGCTGAGGCACGAGCTGACGGCATCATCACTTCTAAAGATGACGCGTTCTGGTTTGTGGAGGAACAATTGGGGCAAAAACACCTCTAGTTGACAAGCATGCACCGATGACGTACCATTACAGTGGCTATAGATGGAAGGGCGACACGCGGTGTTTGCTCACTCCCTACTCTACGTACAGGGCACCATTCCAAAAGCCAACCTGGAGAGTGTTAGTTGTGAAGACGATTGCCATATTTTATCAGGGGCGCAAGCAGGAAACATCAAACGTTGCCATGCAGCTTGTCCCAACGTTGCAGAAGCAGGGGCACGAAGTTCGTATCATCGACATTAGCAAAGAGGCAGAAGAGGGCGATGAACCTCAACTGCGCGGTTGCAATCTCGTGATTGTCCTGGGTGGTGACGGTACTATTCTCAATGCAGCCCGTCTCTGTGCGCCTGTCAAGGTGCCCATTCTAGGGGTCAACTATGGGCGCGTCGGCTTCTTGACAGAGCTTGAACCTCACGAAGTTGCATCGGAACTTACTCATTACCTGGACCGCGATGCGTCTGTATGGACAGATAGTCGTGCGCTTCTGCATGCTGTTCTTGAGCAGGATGGCAAGCAAGAGGAGTTCCTCGCCCTGAACGATATTGTGATCGCGCGTGGCACATGGCCTCGCGTCGTTAATGTGCAGGTATGGATTGACGACCACCATTATAGCAACACCTACGCGGATGGCATCATTCTTTCGACTGCAACCGGCTCGACGGCATACAAT
>CAXUGH010000119.1:11545-14180 GCA_964250365.1 uncultured Ktedonobacteraceae bacterium | reverse complement strand
ACCCAACCCATGCGTGGCTCTAACGCCGAGAGCGGCTGCGACACCTTCATGATGCCTGCCGCTAAGAATGCCAGTGCCAGCAATATCTGTACAATCCAAAGTGCAATATTCATGAGTCCTTATTTCCTTTCGGTCTATTAGTTCCTTTATGGAAATAAGTATACATATGAAAATTTGGATTGTCAAGAGAAATGGTAGAGGTCTAATTTATTACACCCTGTAACGGCATTCCATGCGGCACGAGGGCGTAATGAATTATGGCCCCTACCGTAACCCTTCTTTCTATGACTAAATGAAGACAGTTTCTAATACATCACAACAAAAAGAAAGGCTTTCTTGAATGACTACTAATTCATCTGTGCGGCTCACAGAACTGGCAAGTTGTGCGGGTTGTGCTGCAAAGATAGGTGCCGATATTCTGGCTCAGGTGTTAAGTCCGCTACGTCAACGCAACGTTCCGCCGCAATTGATGATTGGGCTTGGTGCGATTGACGATGCTGCAGTCTACCGCGTCAACGACCAGCAGGCGATTATCAGCACGGCGGACTTCTTTCCCCCCGTCGTAGATGATCCCTATACCTTCGGCGCGATTGCCGCGACAAACGCCCTTAGCGATGTCTATGCGATGGGCGGACACGTCCTCATGGCGATCAATCTGGTGGCTTGGCCTGAAAATCTCGATACAAGCATTCTCAGCGAAGTTCTGCGTGGCGGCATGGATATCGTCGAGCAAGCTGGTAGTGCTATCGCTGGGGGACACTCGATCTCCGACGACGAACCCAAGTACGGCCTCGCGGTCACTGGCATCGTACATCCCGACTCTATTCTCACAAAGGGCGGCGCGAAATCTGGAGACATTCTCGTTCTGAGCAAGCGGCTCGGTACGGGACTGCTCACCACCGCACAGAAGCAGGAGAAAGTCTCCGAGAATGATATGACGGCGGCTGTGCGCTCGATGACCACGCTCAACCGACGTGCCAGCGAGTTACTCGTGCAAGCAGGTTCAGCCGTTCACGCTGTCACAGACATCACGGGCTTCAGTTTATTAGGACATGCATGGGAAATGGCCTCGCAAAGCCTCACGGGTATGCGCTTCGACTTCGCCGCTCTGCCACTCCTACCCAATGTGCGGCACTACGCCGAACTCGGCTGTATCCCTGGCGGCACGAGACGCAACGAACGCGCAGTCAAATCGCATGTACGCTTCGCTGCCAGCATCGACGCTCTTCAACAGGCCATCCTCTTCGATCCACAAACATCGGGTGGCCTCTTTGCCGCCATCGAGCCGCACCTATGGGAAACGCTCTCGCAGCAGCAAGAAGTTCCCTTCTGGCGCATTGGCGAGGTGACAGAGGGCGTAAGCGAAGCGCAAGATGTTGTGATTGAAGTACGGTAGGTACAAGGACGCCCACGAGGGGCTACCCTACTATACGACCATGCGTGCGTAGCACGCTCAAACGTTGTATAGTAGGGTAGCCCCTCGTGGGCGTCCGTTCTAACATTCTGCCCGTTCTTAATATTCCGTCCGTTCCCAATCTAACACAAGGAGAGATAGAAATATGACTCAACAAGAAAACCAGCCACAGCAAGACCCGCAAAAGAACCCTACAGCGCAAGAGATATACGGCGATCAGGGCAATCAAGGCCAGTATGGACAGGGACAATACGATAGCGAGGGCAGACCCGACCCACGCGGCATACAAGAGCAGCGTATCCAGCCAACGCAACCATCACAAACGAGTGGTGAAGGCAACAAGGATGCTGCTAACGATCAGGTGCCGTTACAAGACCTGCAGAATCAACAAAATCAGCAGAACGCTTGACACCCTACCATGCTCTCTGTTATCTTGTAACTGAAATACATATAGAGACGAGGAAGCCAGTGAAGCTGTAAGAACCCCTTTAATACACGCAAAGAAAATAGTTTTAGCAAGTATAACATGAAGGAGATTCTTACATGGCTAGTAATACTGCCCTCCTCGTCATTGACGTACAGGTGGGCTTGATTGACGATCCCTCGGACCCAGCGTACAATCCTCAAATGGTGCTGGCAAATATCGCTGCATTGCTAGCGAAGGCACGCGCAACGCATACTGCCGTTCTTTTCATGCAGCATGACGGTGATGTCTATGAAGGTGAAGGATTAAGTCTTGCGCCAAATTCTCCAGGCTGGCAAATTCATTCAGAGGTTGCCCCTCTCGCTGATGAGCCTGTTCTACGGAAGCGAGCATCAGACTCGTTTTACCAGACGCCGTTACAGGATGAGCTTGCGGCTAGAGGAATTCAGCATCTTGTCATCACTGGCTGTAAAACGGAGATGTGCATTGACACAACCAGCCGAGCAGCGATTAGTCGTGACTATGATGTAACCCTCGTTGCAGATGCTCACAGTACCACAGACAGCGAGATTATGCCATCTTTCCAGATTGTCGCCCATCACAACTACACGCTTGACGATTTTGGCACCGACGAACATGTCGTTGTGACCAAAGCCGCGAGTGAGGTTGATTTTTCGTAGTCGTCGTAGGAAGGGTTGCAAAGGGTAGGTACCCTTTGTCTGGGGAACTGGGGCACAGCCCCCGTTCCCCTCATCTGCGCGGCCCCCCACGCGGCGGGGGGCGGGGATCCCGGGGCG
>CAXUGH010000119.1:6372-11535 GCA_964250365.1 uncultured Ktedonobacteraceae bacterium | reverse complement strand
AATGGGTCGGAACGCTTTGTCGGGGCAACTGGGCCACCGCCCCCGCCCCCTTATTCTGCTCGCGGCCACCGGCGGCGAGCCTCGATATCCCTTGCCTTTTCCCCTATTTTCAGGTACGATTATAGCGTAAACCTCATGATGAGGACGTACCTCTCTCATCATTTTCATTCCTCTACGATCAGTCGGTAATAATAGTAATATCGGTAATAATGGTAATGATTTCCTCCATAGCATTTTCTTACGCACGCGAGGGTGTCTTGTCGCCCTCGTTGCGGAAGATAGGCAATGCACCAATGGTGTATTCGATGCCAGAGAATGCCGTCCAGATGACCGCGAGAATAAGCAGGATGTCCGCGATGAAGAGTAGCCAATCGCCGAAGGTGAGCGTGCGACTTCCAAAATCGAGGACGAGCGGGAATAGCGAGAGCTGATTAGCTCCCAGCCCCTTTGCAAGCAACAAAACGGACATTGCGACCAGCGTAATAAATGTTTTTTGTTTGCCCCACATGCCAGCAGGAATCACATGGCCCTTAGTTGCCGCGATAGAGCGCAGACCCGATACTAGGAACTCGCGTGTCACGATCACAAACACAATCCATGCTGGCACAAATCCCACCTGCACCATCGCAATGAGAATACCCGAAACCAGCACTTTGTCCGCTGTTAGGTCGAGAAACACGCCCAGCGAGGAGCCGACCTTGTAACGGCGTGCGATATAGCCATCGAAAAAATCGGTGACGGAGGCCAGGACGAATAGCACAAACGACACGAGATAAGCCCAGGGCTGATTGATGAGCACGAGTATAAAAATGAGAACCGTTGCCACCAAACGCCCCAAACTCAGTATATTGGGCACGTTACGCATAGCTCTATCCTTTCCTTGTTAGCTCCGAGGTCTGCTGCCACAACTCGTAGGTACTGCTACTACTTAGAATACCACCTGCTGCACGTATGCGTGCGACATCCTCGGCACTACGAATAAAGCCTCCTGCGATAAACGGTCCCGGCAACATCTGTTGTAGCATTGGTGCAACCGAAGGAAAAATCACTCCTGGCAACACCTCGACCACATCGGGGGCAGCGCGAGCAATCGTGCGTACACCCGTCTCCAATGCCGAGTCGTCCACCAGCAGGAGACGCTGAATCGTCACCAGCCCTTCCGCGCGACCGGCTGAGACGAGTTGTGAGCGACTCGTGATGATCGCATCTACGCCCATCTGGTGCAGGTAGTGTATGCCCGCACGGTCTTTTCCCAGGCCGCTCACAAGGTCCACATGCACCACAATACCCTTGCCGTACTCATGCGCCTGTTCAACGAAGGGAGCGAGTTGAAATGCATCCCCTTTTAATAGAAATAGTAATTGGACATCGGAACGCAGCGCAAGTTCCATATCCTCATTTGATTTTATCGCCGCCGCTACCGGATACAGGTGCGCCAGCCGTAGAAATTCGTGTTTCGTCATTATCTTTTTATTACCAGTCGATTAAGTAGACATAATTTTTATAGAAACAAGAAAGCCCTTGACAAATAGAATTTTGCCGAGTAATATCATTATAAGCCAACTGAACCGTCTTGTATAGTTCCTACAAGCCAGTTGGGAGTACCTCTATACTTATTTTCAACAGTTTTCGTCGTTTCATAGCAGAGCTTTGTATTCAACTGCATATGTGACTCGGACAGGAAAATGAAAAGTCCTGAGTTTCCTTCTCCTCAAAAAGGAAGAGGGCTTTATTGTTTTTCGCTAGAACCAGGGGTGAATTATGCCTGTTGGGTCATATGCATCGTTGCTCGCTCTTTCAACGCAGTGTAAGGTGATACCGCTCGTCGAGAGCCGCGCTCAACTGTTGCGCGTTCTCGATACTCGCAATACAAACGCAATTCTCTTGCGACACTGTAATCTCTTTGAACTCGCAAGTCTCCTAGAACAAGTTCAGAGGCGTAACATCGCCGTGTATGTCAGCGTTGACCATATCGACGGTATTCACGCAGACAACGCGGGACTATCCTATCTCAAAAATGTTGTACACATTGACGGCATTGTCTCCAGTCATCCTCGTACTCTTGCGCTTGGAAAAGCACTGGAATTAGAAACCGTGCAACGTATTTTTGCCCTCGACTCGACCGGTATGGAGACCGCGCTTGAGTCGGTAGATAGAGCATCAGTGGATATTCTCGATATTTCGCCAGCACTCGTTGTTCCTCATATCAGCGCGAACCTACAAGGAATACGTCCATTTATCGCGTCAGGCTTGATTTCAACAGCACATCAGATGCACACAGTGTTGCGTGCAGGTGCTATCAGCGTTGTGGTAGCACGCGAAGAATTGTGGACATAGCTATTCACCAACAACCAGGGCACCCGCTGCCTTCGACTACCGTTAGCCTACTCCTGCATTGGCAGCGATGCCAATGTGTTTTAAATACATTGTTGTTTTGGGCGTGATGCTTCCTATCACGCTCAGGTACCAGGAAGAAAGAAGGGCTACTTCATGGCAAAGTATGTGCTCGCACTAGACCAAGGAACCACAAGCTCCCGCGCAATTGTTTTCGATCACGATGGCGCGATAGTGAGCGTGGCGCAGC
This sequence comes from uncultured Ktedonobacteraceae bacterium, assembly GCA_964250365.1. GTDB lineage: Bacteria > Chloroflexota > Ktedonobacteria > Ktedonobacterales > Ktedonobacteraceae > JBBQVS01. The sequence goes on along the minus strand of CAXUGH010000119.1, from coordinate 8,951 downwards.
AGGAATTTCCACAAATCTACCCCAAGCCGGGACTCGTTGAGCATGACCCGGAGGCCATCTGGTCCAGTCAACTAAACGTCGCGCAAGAGGCAATGAAGAAGGCAAATGCCAGTGCAGATGATATCGCAGCTATCGGCATCACCAACCAGCGCGAAACCGCGATTGTGTGGGAGAAGTCTACGGGCAAACCCGTCTTCAACGCAATTGTGTGGCAGAGTCGCCTCACTGTGCCTATTTGTGAGGAGCTGATCGCCAAGGGCTTCGACAAAGAAATCTACAAACGTACAGGGCTTGTGACCGATGCCTATTTTTCTGGCACCAAGGTCAAATGGATTCTCGACAACGTGCCGGGGGCACGCGAGAAGGCGGATCGCGGCGAACTCGCATTTGGCACCGTTGACACCTTCCTGATGTGGCGTCTCTCCAAAGGTCGCGTCCATGCCACCGATCCCTCGAACGCTTCGCGTACTCTGATGTACAACATCTACGAGCGCAAGTGGGATGATGTAATTCTCAAAGAGCTAGGTGTCCCCGAGTCCATGCTTCCAACCGTGATGCCATCGAGCGGTGTCTTTGGTGAGACCGATGCCGAGTTTTTCGGCGCACCTCTCAAACTTGCGGGCGTTGCAGGCGACCAGCAGGCCGCGACCTTCGGGCAGGCATGTTACGAAGTTGGCATGGCAAAGAACACGTATGGTACCGGTAACTTCATGCTCATCAATACGGGCACGAATGCTGTACCCTCTAAGAACAAACTGCTCACTACCATCGGCTGGGGCATTGGCGACCAGACGATTTATTGTCTCGAAGGTGCCATCTTTGTTACAGGTGCAGCGGTGCAGTGGTTGCGCGATGGCTTAAAAATTATCAAGACTAGCTCAGATGTTGAGTCTCTTGCTAGCTCTGAGCCAGATAATGGTGGCGTGTATCTTGTACCCGCTTTCGTTGGTCTCGGCGCACCCTACTGGGACTCATATGCACGCGGCACCATTGTTGGTCTCTCACGAGGCTCTACCGGCGGTCACATCGCACGCGCAACGCTTGAGTCGATGTGTTATCAGACGCGCGACGTGTTGGAAGCCATGAATGCCGATAGCGGCGTCGATCTCAAGACGCTACGCGTGGACGGCGGTGCTGTTGTCAACAATCTCTTGATGCAGTTCCAGGCCGACATTCTCGGCGTGCCCGTGCAACGTCCAAAGATCGCTGAGACAACCGCTCTCGGTGCATCCTATCTCGCTGGTCTCGCCGTCGGCTTCTGGGCCAGCCAGGAAGAGGTCGCCAAGCAGTGGGCTATTGACCGCACCTTTGAACCCACCTTCAGTGCCGACCAGCGCGAAGAACTCTATGCCAACTGGAAACGCGCCGTCGAGCGTTCGCGCAATTGGGAGCAACCCGCCCCTGGCAAAGCCGCAACTGCGTAATGGGGGCATAACTCCAATTTCTGCATTTCTTTCCCGCTGACGGCGGGAAAGAAATGCAGAAATTGGACTATCCTTTGTTCTTGTAGTGCTACACGGTTTCATTTATAATCGGCACTATGCCGCCGTACTTCTCAATGGAAGAGAAATGGAGTCATCCTCATGGCACAAATCGTCGATAGAGAGAGAGTTCCCGCCCTTGCTGGCACAATGGGCGAAGCAATGGCTGAATTTTTCGGCACAATGGTTCTTATTCTTTTTGGTGATGGCTGTGTCGCCTCATTTGCACTTTTTAATAAGGTGTCAACAAACCCTTTCGCCAACACCTGGCTCATTATCATCTTTGGCTGGGGCTTCGCTGTCATGCTCGGCATCTACGTCTCAGGAGCAATTAGCGGTGCCCACCTGAATCCCGCTGTAACGCTGGGTTTTGCTGTAACGCGCCGCTTCCCGTGGAGCAAGGTTGGTCCCTATATGTTGGCTCAAGTGTTGGGTGCCTTCGTTGCGGCGGCAATTCTCTACTTTGTCTATCAGGGAGGAATTGTCAACGCAATACATGGCGCAAACATTGCGGATCCGGTTAACGGTGTTGGTGGTGTCTTCTACACCTCACCAAAGTCATTCGTCGGCCCATTTGGAGCATTTGGCGATGAGTTTCTTGGCACGGCCCTGCTAGTTGGTCTCATTGTAGCGATTGTTGATGCTCGCAATCAGCCGGTACAGGCAAATCTTAATCCTCTCATCATTGGTCTCTTAGTCGTGGCAATTGGTGCATCCTTTGGACTTAACACTGGCTACGCCATCAACCCCGCCCGCGACTTCGGACCACGCCTCTGGGTGGCAATTGTCAGCAGTGGCGAGAGCTTCTCCGTGAACAACTTCTACTTCTGGATACCCATTGTTGCCCCACTGGCAGGTGGTGTTGTCGGTGCTCTCATCTACGACTATACCATTGGCAGGGTGCTTGCCGCGCGAGGAGCAATGAAGTCCGGCGAGTCCGTGACTACGGGGGAGGCTGTGCGGGAGCCGTCCGTTGACTAACTGTTACTATTAGCTCGCATACAGAAAGGAAGAAGGGACAACAAGTGTTACTATGAGGCGAACGGTGTGCTGTGGGGGGGTGAGGGGGGGGGGGCGGCGGGGGGGGCAACCCCCCCC
>CAXUGH010000119.1:2783-6362 GCA_964250365.1 uncultured Ktedonobacteraceae bacterium | reverse complement strand
GGCTTGCTCCGCCCCCCACGCCCCCGCCCCCCCCCCCCGACCACAGCACACCGTTCACACACGTTAATCGTCTCTTCGCGGTCAATCTCATCATGCAACTCCTCTCGGCAGAGAAACGCACACACAATCTTGCTCAGTTCGGCAATGAAACCTTCGATGTACTCGTGATCGGCGGTGGTATCACGGGCGCAGGTGTTGCGCTTGACGCCGTTGCACGCGGCTATAAGGTTGCACTTGTAGAGAAAATCGACTTTGCTAGTGGCACGAGCAGCAAGTCAACCAAGTTGGTGCATGGAGGCATTCGCTATTTGCCCAATTTCGATTTCGCGCTCGTGCATGAAGCGTTAATTGAGCGTGGCCTGCTCGTACAGAATGCGCCCTATCTCGTGAATCCGGTTCCGTTCCTGCTTCCTATCTACGAAGGCGACCGTCACCCCGTCGGTATGCCCTTCACAACGCCTGGAGGTATCGGGCTGAGCTATGTCCTCGATATTGGTCTCTGGCTCTACGATGGATTAGCGGGACGCCGTAACCTGCATCGTCACCGTCGCATTAGCCGAGAAACTGTGGAGCAGATGGCTCCAACGCTTGTGACAAAGGGTCTCAAGGAAGGTTTCATCTACTACGATGCCCAGACCAACGATGCACGTCTCACAATGGCGATTATTCGCACCGCTGCACAATTTGGCGCGGTCATCGCCAACTATGCCGAAGTAACTTCGTTTCTCAAAGAGAATGGCAAGATACGGGGCGCAACCATTCATGACAAAATTGGCGAACAAGATGTCACGATTCGCGCCCGTCACGTCGTCAACGCAACGGGCATCTTCTCCGACCAGCTCGAAGCACTTACTGGCGATGAGCCAGAGGTCACGGTTGTACCAAGCAAGGGCATTCATCTCGTGTTTTCGCGCAAAGACCTGGAGGTCGGGGATAGTGCGATAGTGCTGCCTGAGACCGACGATAAGCGCATTCTCTTCATCGTTCCCTGGGAGTCACGCGCAATTCTCGGTACCACCGATACCGGCTCTGGCGATCTTGATAATCCGACTGCAAGCCCGGAGGACGTGAAATACTTGCTCGACCACCTCAATCGTTACCTCTCGGTCAACCTGACCGCCGATGACATCATCAGTACATACGCTGGCTATCGCCCACTCGTGAAGCCGCGTAAAGAGGGTAAAGGGCAATCGAGCGCGAAACTGTCGCGTACTCACGTTGTCCTGCAAGACGATTCGGGTCTTGTTAGCATCGTTGGTGGCAAACTGACTACCTATCGCCTTATGGCGCAGGATACCGTCGATGTCCTTAGCAAGCGCGACAACACCAAGCCCGTTCATCCTACCGAGCAATTGCCCTTGTATGGAAGCGCAGGATGGGCTGTGCTACAAAGAGACCTTGCCTATCGAGGTGCCAGGCTCGGTCTGGACTCTGACGACATTGTTCACTTAGGGCATAGTTATGGCACTGAAGCCGACGCCGTGATGGACCTTATCGCTGATAATCCTACACTAGCAGAGCGTTTGATTGAAGATTTACCATACCTCAAGGCCGAGGTCATTCACGCCTGTCGCCAGGAAATGGCGATGACGCCCTACGATATTCTAGCGCGTCGCACCTCGATCACGTTGGAAGATCGAGATCGTGGTCTTGGTATCGTGAAGGACGTTGCCGCGATGATGGCGCAGGAACTCGATTGGACATCCGCATATACGCAGTCAATGGTGAATACCTACCGCTCATCTATTCAGTATCAGATAGACGCCGAAGTTGGCGTATAACAAGGAGATGGCACCGCATGAAAAAGCTCATTAACAAGCCGGAAGACGTTGTAAAAGAGGCACTGACAGGCATGGCACTGGCCCATGCCGACCTGATTACCGTTGACCAGGAAAACCAAATTGTCGTGCGTAAAGGCGCACCTGTGCAGGGCAAAGTAGGTGTCATTTCAGGTGGTGGCAGTGGTCACGAGCCAATGCACGGCGGCTTCGTTGGCATTGGCATGCTCGACGCCGCATGCCCCGGTGCCATCTTCACCTCGCCCGTACCAGACCAGATGGTTGCCGCGACAAAGGCGGTCAACGGTGGTGCTGGTGTGCTACACATCGTCAAGAACTATACCGGCGACGTACTCAACTTTGAGATGGCGGCGGAACTCGCCGAGGCCGATGGTATCCAGGTTGCCTCGGTCACTACCAACGACGACGTAGCAGTACAGGATAGCCTGTATACAACGGGACGGCGTGGCGTCGGCGTCACTGTGTTGGTCGAAAAGATCGCTGGTGGTCTCGCCGAAACGGGTGCCCCCCTCGAACAGGTCGCGGCACTCGCTCGAAAGGTCAACGAGCAGGGGCGCAGCATGGGCATGGCTCTCACATCCGGCACCGTACCCGCGAACGGCAAGCCAAACTTTGATATTGGCGACGACGAGATAGAGATTGGTATTGGTATTCACGGCGAACCCGGACGCCGCCGCACCAAGATCGCTCCCGCGTCTGAGATTACCGAGCTACTCGCCAACCCCATCATCGACGACCTCGGCCTCAAATCAGGTGAGCAGGTGCTTGCCTTCGTCAATGGCATGGGTGGCACACCACTTATCGAACTCTACATCGTCTTCGAGGAGTTGAGTCGCGTCCTCAAGGGCAAAAACATCAGTATCGCCCGCTCGCTTGTCGGTAGCTACATTACCTCGCTCGACATGGCTGGTACCTCAATCACTCTTGTCCGACTCGACGATGAACTGGTAAAATACTGGGATGCACCTGTTCATACGCCCGCACTGCGCTGGGGTCGCTAAGCCTTTTCATCGTCAATCTTTCCATGCATTTGCCGCTATCGGCGGCAAATGCATGGAAAGATTGACGACATAAAAATGCTCGAAGGAATTTGTAATCATGAATAACGAAGACACCTTACGCTGGCTTGAGCGCGTCGCCGACGAACTACACGAAAATGCTCAATATCTTACGCAACTGGACTCGCCTATCGGTGACGCCGATCACGGCACAAACATGGATCGCGGCTTCGCGGCTGTACGCGCCAAGTTTCCCACGATGACGACTATGGATATCTCGACGCAACTCAAAACCGTCGGTACAACACTCGTTTCTACCGTTGGCGGCTCAAGTGGACCCCTCTACGGCACCGCGTTTCTACGTGCTGGTACCGCCGTTACAGGCAAGACCGATCTTGAGGTAGCCGACGTGGTTGCGATGCTCGAAGCCTTTACGGGCGGTGTTGTGACGCGTGGCAAGGCGCAAACGGGTGAAAAAACGATGGTCGATGCCCTCACGCCAGCAGTGACAGCCGCGAAAGAGGCTCTCAGTCAAGACGCTAGTCTCGCGGAGATTACAGCGCGAGCGGCGGCGGCGGCAGAAGAAGGCGCAAAGGCCACTATTCCCATGCAAGCTACAAAAGGCCGTGCCAGCTATCTCGGTGAGCGTAGCGTAGGACATCAAGACCCCGGAGCCACGTCGAGTACTATTATGCTCAAGGCGTTAGCCGAGGTTTGTGCCTGATTGCAGGGAGACCGCAAGGGTCTCCCCTACACATAATCCCTTACATGTAGGGGAGACC
>CAXUGH010000119.1:0-2773 GCA_964250365.1 uncultured Ktedonobacteraceae bacterium | reverse complement strand
CCCCCCCCCCCCCGCCCCCCCCACACCACACCCCCCCGCCCCGGCCGGCCCCCGCGCGCCCCCTCCCCCTGCGGCCTTCGATATTCACAAACCATCCATTCATGCGGAAGGGAAAAAGACCATGACGGTAGGATTGGTCATAGTTTCACATAGCGAAAAACTTGCTAGTGGTGCTGCGGAACTCGCGCAGCAAATGACGAAGCAACAGGTCGCAATCGCGGCGGCAGGTGGCACGGGGAATGATGACCTCGGCACATCTGCGGACATCATCTCACACGCGATTGAAAGCGTGGATAGTCCCGACGGTGTACTCGTATTTCTCGATATGGGTAGCGCGGTTCTCTCTACAGAGATGGCTCTCGAAATGCTTTCCGACGAGCAGCGGCAGCACGTTGTGTTGACGTTCGCACCCGTTGTCGAGGGGGCAGTCGCCGCCGCTTTAGAGGCGACGCTGGGTCGCTCGCTCTCGCAAGTCAAAGCAGCAGCGGAGCAGACCGCGAGCAAACAAAATTTGCAAAACCTGAAGCCGATTACGCAAGACGCAGAGGAATTAGCAGCACCAGCGTCCTCACAAGATGCGATATCAGCTACTTCCGCTTTAGAAAAACAGTTCACGCTCAGCAATCCCTCTGGCCTACATGCACGCCCTGCAACTCTTTTCGTGCAAACCGTTGCACCGTTCAAAGCCACTATAGAGGTGAGTACGAGCAAGCGACAGGCAAGAGCAGATAGTATGTCCCAGTTGTTATCATTGGCTGCCCGTCAGGGTGAAACGATAATTATACGTGCCAGTGGCGACGATGCACAGGCCGCTCTCGACGCGCTAGGCGAGATTGTGCTTGCTGGCTTCTACGAGACAAGCGAAACAACTCCATCTACTTCACAACAAGTCAAAGAAAAAAGCACGAACTATTCGCAATCCGCGAACGAGTTTCACGGCGTTGCTACCTCTCAAGGCTTCGCGCTGGGTCCCGCCTTTGTCTATGATTCGCACGCCGCCGTGTTGAATTCAATCGAGCCTCAGACCATTCCTCCCGAACAGGTGCCAGCCGAGCAAGAGCGTTTGACAGAGGCGGTGAAAGTCACCGTTAAGGAACTACAGGCGTTGACACAACGCCTGCAACAACAAGTCGGCAAAAACGAGGCCGCTATCTTTGATGCACAGGCTCAATTGCTCAACGACCCAGCCCTGCTCGAAACTGCCTCCGCTATTCTTTCACAGCAGCACTACGATGCCTCAAGCGCGATAGCACAGGCGGGCGAACAGAGTGCTGCACAGCTTGAGACACTTGATGACCCTCTCTTCGCTGGTCGCGCCGTCGATGTTCGTGATGTCGTGAGTCGCGTTATACAGCATTTGGGTCGTCAGACATCAGCACGTCAGGACTTTCGTGCCCCTGTTATTCTTATCGCGCATGACCTTACTCCATCTGATACAGCGCAACTGCAACACGAAATGATACTCGGCATCTGCACCGTACAGGGAGGTCCCACTGCACATACCGCTATTCTCGCTCGCGCCCTCGGTATTCCCGCGATAGCTGGCCTCGACGAGACGCTACTACAACACGTCTCCTCTGGCGATGAACTGGGTATGGACGCGGAAAAAGGCATCGTCTATCTGCAACCCGCAGCCGAGGTACGCGCAACCTTAGAACAGCACGTTGCCGAGCAGAAACAACGACGGGAGACACAGAAGGCCGCCGCGCAACAGACACACGAGCCCCTTCTCATTGACGGACAACGCATTTCTTTGTTTGCGAATATAGGTAGTGCCGTTGAAGCCGAGGTCGCTCGTCAATGGGGCGCGGAGGGCGTTGGTCTGCTACGCACCGAATTTCTCTTCGCCGATAAACAAACGCTACCCAACGAAGAAGAGCAACGTGCTAGCTATGCACAAGTTTTTCGTGCCTTTCGTGGCAACTCAAATGCTGTCGGTCCCATCGTAGTACGTACTCTCGATGCCGGTGCCGACAAACCTATGCCAGCTATCCAACCATATCTTCCCGCCGCGAAAGAGGCCAATCCCGCTCTCGGTCTGCGCGGCGTGCGTATTCAACTCGCACACCCCGAATTGTTGGAGCAGCAATTTCGTGCCCTGCTGCAAGCGGCACAGGACGAACATATAGAGTTATACATCATGGTGCCCATGCTCACAACCGTCGAAGAGCTACGCACCGTGCGTACAATTTTTGAACGCGTCACTGCTAGCATGAATCTTACTTCGTCTATACCGCTGGGTATCATGGTGGAAGTACCCGCCTCCGTCATGATGGCACCGGAGCTAGCTCAGTTAGCCGATTTCTTTAGTATTGGCGCGAACGATCTCTCGCAATACACGCTTGCCAGTGACCGTACCAACACCGCCCTCACGTCGCTCTACACACCCATGCAGCCCTCAGTACTACGTTCCATTCGCCAGATTGCCGAGGCGGGACGTGCCGAAGGGAAACTCGTAGCAGTATGTGGTGAAATGGCGAGTGATATTCGTCTCGCCCCCGTTCTCGTCGGGCTTGGCGTCACCGAACTAAGCATGACTCCAACTGCACTACCAGAGGTACGAGCCGTGCTTACAGGTCATACGATGCAAGAATTTACCAACCTCGCCAACCGAGTATTGCAAGCCAGCACCGTCGCCGAGGTGGAACAAATATGCAGTGAGTTCGCAAACACATCTAACCATACATGAGAAGTTACATGGGTGGGGGCAAATTTTTGGGCCCGCCAGGGTCGTGTGATTTAACCCAGCCCGCGAAATTTTTTACCATTTTGG
>CAXUGH010000118.1:8190-14414 GCA_964250365.1 uncultured Ktedonobacteraceae bacterium | reverse complement strand
GCCAAAGCAAAGAGAGAGTTAGATTACTCGCCACGTCCTTTAGAAGAGGGATTGCGCGAGACACTGACACATGAGATGCAGCTTCTGGGGATGAAACAATAACGAAAAACAGGATGGGAAAACGCGACCGCGTTTTCCCATCCTGTTTTTCGTTATTGTTTCATCTTATCTCCTGTTCGGTGGCATGTGATATAGTGTGAATATACGCTAAATTTGACACAATTGTAGGGGACGGTTATATGACGACAGGGCGTACAAGCAGCATTCATCTGGGACTACTACTACACAATCATCAGCCAGTGGGCAACTTTCCCTGGGTATTTCAACAGGTCTATGAAGAGTCTTATCTGCCTATGGTGGAGGCGTTAGAGCGACATCCAGGAGTACGGCTTGCGCTACACTATACAGGCTCCTTGCTGGATTGGATGGAGGAGGCGCACCCGGAGTTTCTGCAACGTATCGCCGCACTGGTAGAGCGGGGACAGGTTGAGATGGTGAGCGGAGGCTACTACGAGCCGATTTTGCCCTCAATTCCTGATGACGACAAACTGGCACAAATTCGCCGTTTGACGCAGCATGTGCAACACACATTTGGACAGAAGCCGACGGGTATGTGGATTGCCGAACGCGTGTGGGAGCCAGAGCTACCAAGATATTTACGCGAGGCGGAAATCGAGTGGACCATTCTCGACGATGTACATTTTAAGAACGTTGGTCTGGAAGACGACGATCTGTACGGCTACTATGCAACCGAGGATCAGAGTACAGCACTACGAGTGTTCGCAACGAGTAAATCGCTACGTTACACCGTGCCGTGGCGTCCTGTAAGTGAGACGATTGAGACATTGCGTTCGCTTGCGACGTTGGATGGTAGTCGTATTCTGGTCATGGGCGACGATGGCGAGAAGTTTGGAAGCTGGCCCGAAACTGGCCCCTATTGCTGGGGAACGAATGGCAGGAATGGCTGGGTTGAAGAGTTCTTTACCGCTCTTGAGCGCAACAGCGAATGGCTCAAAATGACGCCGCTTGGCGAATATGCACGTACCTATCCAGCATTAGGGCGTATCTACATTCCTACCTCTTCTTATATCGAGATGACCGAGTGGGCACTACCAGCAAAGAAATCGTTTACATTCGGGAAGGTGCTGCACCAGTTAGAGCATGACAAGCAGGATGAGCTACTACAATTTATGCGCGGCGGTTTCTGGCGCAACTTCCTGGTACGCTACCCCGAAGTTAATAATCAACACAAGAAGATGCTGCGCGTCCATGATAACGTCTATTCGTCTGCGGCTAACGATGAAAGTGGACATGTGCATTTATGGAAGGCACAGGCCAACGACACCTACTGGCATGGACTCTTCGGCGGCATCTACATGGCGCATGTGCGTACCGCTATTTACCAACACCTGATCGCGGCTGAGAATATCGCCGATGCGACACGACACGGTTCTGGGCACTGGCAGACGTATGAGTTTACCGATTTTGACCGCGACACACAGAATGAGTTACTGGTCGAGAGTGATCAGCAAAATGTCTACCTCGATCCGCAGCGTGGTGGCACGCTCTTTGAGTGGGATATGCGACGCAGCATGCACAACATGATAAGCGGCATGACACGACGACTGGAGAGCTATCACCAGACGTTGCGCGAACACGAGCAAGAGCGACGACGTAAGCACACGGCAACCGAGCAAAACGTGACGCAGACGGTTGGGCAAGGCGAGAGCGAACCTGCATCGCCGCATACCACTGTTCGCACTAAAGAACATGACCTTGACCGCTATCTTGTGGTAGACCGTTACCGTCGCACGGCTCTGATCGACCACTTTCTGCCTTCGGGATTGACGCTTGCAGGCTTCTCAGAGATGCAGTTTGAGGAGCAGGGAAACTTCGTCGAGCAGTCCTATCAGACAACCGTTGAGCAGAGTGCAAACGGCCTCACGATGACAATGCAGCGCGATGGACAAGTACGGCGTGCGGGCGCATTGAGTCCGCTTCCTGTTGCGCTCACCAAAACGGTCTTTTTACCGTTGGGTGAGGAAAAACTGGTCGTGCGTTACGCCATAGAGAATAGAGGACAGTCGCGCCTACAAACGCAATTTGGCTGTGAGTGGAACATCAATTTGCTCGGTGGCGGCGGAAACGATCAGGCGTACTACTTCATCGAAGGCAAGGAACTTGAAAACAAGCACTTTGATAGCATAGGTGAGGTATCAGGAGTACGCGAGGTACACATTGGCAATAGCTGGCTAGAGCAAGATATGGGCTTCTCGTTAAGTGAGGAGGCAACGCTCTGGCGGTTTTCTATAGATACGGTGACAGGCTCAGAAGCTGGCTTCGAGCGCACTCATCAGGGAAGCTCAATGACATTTCTCTGGCCTCTTCTCCTCGACGCAGGGCAAACGTGGAATGTCGAAATAATCTGTACAGGTAGTAAACCGTAATAAACTGTTAAGCTTCATTCGTAGGGACCAGATGTATCGCGTCCGCTGCTCAATTCATTGAGAGAGATTCTTGTTGAACCTGTAGAAAGGGTGTAATGGTTGATCTCGCGTGATAAATCACGCACGGACGCGATACATCTGGTCCCTACGAAAAAAATGATGAGGCAAGATCAAGGAAGGAACTCCAAACGATGAAACGCGTTTTGGCAATTCTCAACATAGGAGACGACCCGACAGGGTATGTTGGTGACATTCTAGCGGAGCATGGTATAGCGTGCGATGTTATTCATGCTACGGTAGAGGCTGTGCCTGATCCTACATTGTACGATGCGATGGTCGTGTTTGGGGGGCCGCAGAGCGCAACTGAGGACGACAAATATCGGTATCTTGTTCAGGAGAAGGTTGCGCTTCGTAAAGCAGTTGAGCAAGAGGTACCGGTACTGGGCATTTGTTTGGGTGGGCAGTTACTTGCGAATGCGCTCGGTGGAGAGGTAAAGAAGCATACGCTGACCGAGATTGGTTTCTCTGAGGTAATATGTACCGCCGAGGGAGCGCATGACCCCCTCTATGCTGGACTTGGCGGAAGACAAATGGTATACCAGTGGCATGAAGACACCTTCGCTATTCCAGAGAGTGCGGTACGATTAGCGACAAGTGACAAGACAGTGAATCAGGCATTTCGCTACGGTCAAACAGCTTATGGATTACAGTATCACATAGAACTGACGCCAGCGATGCTTGAAACATGGTTGCACGAACCATCGCTAAAAGAAGAGCTTATCGCAACATTGGGTAGCGACGAGTACGAGCGTATCATGAGCGAGCGACCGCAGTACGAGCGACTATATCAAGAGCATACGCATATTATGTTCGAGAATTTTTTACGTATAGCAGGATTACTTTAAGGAATTTTGGAAAAACTCTTTTCTTTTATTGCTGCTTTCTGTTATACTGACACGTATACCTGACTTTCTAAAAATAGGATGGACATATGATGATGCTTATATTACTTTATGATAGTTGTAGAGAAAAGTAGTGATTATAAATTCTGAAAGGCAGCATGCGACGCATATGCCGCACCATAACATGAGTCAATATATCAATCATACACAGCCACATGCACACAATGGGCATCATATGCACACGCCTGCCTCTTTCCAGACATACCATCTGGCTGAACTCACTCCCTTTATATTCGCACGCTATACAATTGCATGTGAGCGACATCCAGAGCGCAACGAGGATAGTATTGTAGTGGATGAACGGAGCGGTCTAGCGGCTGTGTTTGACGGCGTTGGAGGAAGTGCTGCAGGACAGATTGCCTCTCAGACAGCGGTACGCGCAACCCATCAAAGCTGGCGACGTGTGCTAGAGCAGATACAGAAAAAACGGAAGATATATGACCTCCTCGATAATCCCGGCGAAAACTTTCTCTGCTCCGTCCTGGAACGCCTCATTCAGAATGCCGACGATCTTGTGCGTACAGAAGGGGCGCAGCGTGCAGGTACAGACGATCTCGCCACAACGGTTGCGCTTGCTGCTGTCTGTCGTGAACCTAAGACGCGTGGGTACACGATGTTTTACGCGCATGTTGGGGATAGTCGCGTTTACCTGTTGCGTGATGACGAGCCGCTGCAACGCTTGACAAATGACGATGGTTTACTGGCGAAGTTGGTGGAAAACCAGGTCGTCAAAGATGAGGATGCACACCGCATCGACCAAGCAATGCGGGCTGATCAGTTAAGTGACATGGAATTTAGTTACTTTCGCTTGCGCGGCGGTATTACACAGGCACTCGGCGGCCCCGTACCTCCCACCATTCATACGAATGAGATCGCGGTCAAACCAGGAGACCGCATACTACTCTGTACCGATGGCATTCACGATAATTTAACCGATGAAGAGATAGAGACTATTCTACGCGATAGCCCACGCACATCAGCAGCACGGTTGCTGGTAGAACATTCGTTGCATCGTTCACGTCAAGAGCGCAGCGAAACAGTGAGAGCAAAACCAGACGACATGAGCGCAATAGTGATGACATGCCGTTTCTAATCTCGTGAAGCGGCACTACACAAAAGTACCAGAATCCTTCCAAATATGTGTATAGAGCGCAAAGGTGTGTTATCTTCCTATGAGGTATGCATTTTGTAGCGCGATACACATAGGAGGATACGTACTGTCGTGGGTAGAAAACTCTGTATTTTGCTTGGCTTGTTGACAATTGTTTTTTTAAGTGCCTGTGGTCAGCCCAGTTCATCGCTACCGCCTCAGACTTTGCTGTCTAATAAGATTAAGACAGATTCGCCGTCAACAACAGCAACGCCGCAAATCACTATCCCCAGACAGGTTGCACCTCCTACTCCTACGGCAAAACCAAAACCCACACAAGCACCAACGACTGCTCCAACATTGGTAGTATCGACATCGACACCCACAACTACACCGCCACAGGCAACGCCACCCTCTAACATTCCTGGTGGCGGACTAGGCAACTCACCATATGGACCTCCTCCTCCGATTACAAGCGAAGAGGTGCAGCTCACACAGCAACTCTTTGCACTTATCAATAGTGACCGTGCAGCACGTGGCCTCTACGCCTTTACATGGAATGCAACGCTTTCGGCAGGGGCACGTCAACACGCGTGGGACATGGTACATTGTGGCTTTAGTCATACCTGTCCCAGCGGCCTCGATCAGTGTACACGTATTGCGAACGAAGGATTTGCAGGCTTCACAGATTGCGGAGAGTGTATTGGCCTCGCTGGTCCCTATCCAACCACCTACGGCGGTGTCTACAACGTGCAGGAGAGCATGATAAACGAGCCACCAACCGGCTGGCACCGCATTCACCTTACCAGTACAACATTGCACAGAGTTGGCGTTGGATTGTTTATTGACTCACGCGGCTGGACATGGTTTGTAGAAGATATGGTAAGTTAAACAGTTTTTGAGTGCCTCTATAGTAAGAAATCGTGTACATACATGTGTATTTGTGACTTTCTTACTATGTTCTTACTGCTAAGAGGATGTTACATAAGAAAATAGGCATATACTGTTGACAAACTTATAATTATCATTCATTATGGTAACAAGGTGAGGCGGTTCAGCAAAAAAGAGAAATAATGGCGTTTAATCTTTGAACACAATTTTTGTCTCATCCTTATAAGCAAGGATGCTTATACTAGTATAATTTGACTACTCTCATTGTTATTAAGCGTAGTGCGATAGCTTAAAAGTAAGCATGTATGAGACAAAGCCGATGCAACGGATACAAACACAGGAAGTTCTCTTCTCTTTTGATGAGCCACAAAAAATACTTGATGATTTACAGGTAATATTTCAAGACATACGCCGTAACGTGACAGGTAGGGCTACGCTTCCTACTCCACTGCATGCTCGTTCCATCTTGCTGCTCGATGCCGATAGGTCACGTGCAAATGCAATTGCTCATGTACTTTCCTCTGCTGGCTTCTATCCGTTTATTGCAGTAAGCGCACTGGAAGCGTTTACACTTTTCCTCCGAGGAACCTTTGTGCCATATGTGATTCTCCTGGGACAGGATGACGCCAATAACCGCTTTTTTCTCTCGCGTCTTCTGCAACAAGTAGCACAAAAATATTCATGGGATACACCGATTATTCCTATACGCACACAGAGAAATCTTCAAATCTCACCAGATACAGAAGATTTGCTGCCGAAAGGCAGAGCATTACTTGATATCGCCTCGCTTTCGCAAGGAATATCTTCTTCGCTCTCAACACAGACGACGGCACC
>CAXUGH010000118.1:1690-8090 GCA_964250365.1 uncultured Ktedonobacteraceae bacterium | reverse complement strand
AGAACCGGTAATAAACATCTCGACTCATGAGTTACCGCATTCTCAACAAACGAATGCACCCAAAATTTCACTGGAAGGCATAAGCATTGGGCGTTATCACATGAAGACATTTTTGGGAAGCGGCACGCTAGGCCAAGTCTATCAGACTTATGATCGTCTGCGCGAACAGGATGTCGCACTCAAGGCTGTTCAGATGAATGCTCTGCCACCAGATATCAGCGAAGAAATTGACACTGAGGCCAATTTTTTCCAGCAAGAGATCGATCTGGTGCGTAAACTCGATTCTCCGCATATTCTGTTGCCGCTTAATAGCGGGAAGTCCTATATCAGTGGCTCACCCTTCGTCTATAAAACCATGCCGTATCTTCCCGATGGCTCAATTGCAACAAAGCTGTACCAGCTAGGTACGATGAGGCTATTAGCACCGCAAGAAGTTGTACTCATCGTCTCGCAGATCGCAGAGACACTTCAGCATCTACATTCTTTCCAGATTACCTATCAAAATTTCAAACTCTCGAACTTTCTTATTCAGATGCAAGGCAAGAAAAAGAATATCCTGCATATTTTCTTGACCGATTTTGTCATTGTCCATAATAAGACAATTTTAGTGAAGGAGCCGAGTGTCTTTCCTTATCTGGCTCCCGAATGCTGGAAGGGTCAATCGCTTCTGGCTTCCGACCAATACGGATTGGCGTCGATTGCCTACGAGTTGCTCACAGGACGAGTCCTATTTCAAGGCCAGTCGGAACACATCATGCGTCAGTTGCACATGAATATGCAACCTCAGCCCTTAACAACTTTCGCACCGCATCTTTCTCCACGAGTCAATAATGTCGTGCTGCGTGCGCTTGCGAAAAGAGCTGAGGATCGCTTCGCAACGGTTATTGATTTTGCGTCTGCCCTAAAGCAAAGCTTAGGCTGAGAAGGTTACACGCACAACAGAGACGCGCGCGGTAAGCCCTTTCGTGTTCGTGGGAACGCCGGTTCCGGTAATAGTATAAGAGCCTGTATCGCCTCCGTCCAGGTCTTCGACTTTGAAAATAGTGCTTGTTAGCACCTCTTTGCCCGAAGCATCAAGTAAAGTAGCAGAGACATAAATGTCGTGTGTCTTCGAGTCGCTATTCTGAATCTTGCCACTTACGGTGTAATCGGCACCTGTCATTTTTACGGTCGGAGTACCTACCAACTTCATCTGCTGCATCAAATTCGTTTCTTCCACCGTCGCCGTTGCGTCAACGTTTTGCGTTGTCGGGGAAGGCATCGCTACCACTGGTGTCGCGGTAGAGGACGATGGAGCGGAACTCGTCGTAGCGTTGTTGGAGCCGCAAGCAACCAGCAAGGTAATAACAAGCAAAAACAAAATTGCAAGTAGCGGATTTTTATACGTTCTCAATGTGTATATCTCTCTTTCATCAATCAGAATGGGCATACAGCAATGCCGTATGCCCATTCAAGGTACATGCTGTCTTTCTAGCCCTGCGGCTTAGCCGTCACTGTCCGGTGCGTTACTACCTCCATTGCTACCGGGGTATGGACTATTCGCACCCTTGACCGCGTGCCAGAGAATTTCATTCAATGGCTGGTCTTGCGAACTGATGTCGGCAACATTGAAGTTCATTGAAGCCGATTGTGTGGCTCCATAGGACGCTGTTGTGTTGACCTGATCGGGACCATACTTTTCTGGCAGTGCCTTATAAGGCTTCGTGTCGGCATTCTTATGGAAGTCACGCCACATGGGAGTCGCGGCAATGTCGTACTGGCTCAACGGGCGCAGATTGAGGATTAACTCGATGGTACGCACCATTGCGGCAGTATCGTAGAGCGTGTGATCGACGAACAGAGACGAGCGTTGTGTGTAAGGGCTAACCACAAGAGACTCGGTGCGGTGTGCATCGACGTGATCGGGTCCGTTCTGCGAGTCGTCCTCAGTAATCACAATCGCGGTACTTGCCCAGTACTTACTATGGCTCACAATATCGACCACTTGCCCTACCGCAAGGTCATTCTCAGCAACCGCAGCCTGTGGTGTGAGGCGACCAGGAGTCGTGCCAGAGGTGTGATCGTTAGGAAGACGTAGAATTTCCAGTTGCGGCATATTGTTGTTAGCAATGAACTGGTTATACTCGCGCTGCCACTCGTTGATACGATCAGACTCACGATAGCGTGTATCGAAGGTACGGAAGTGATCGTCGTAGTGACCAACTAGGTTCGGCGTTGATTTCGGGTTGACCGTTTCCTTGGGGAAGCAGAGAACATCACCTGCTGGAATAGTCACGCCACTGTATGAGTTTGCTACAGCACCTGGACAGGTATTTGCCTGACTTGCAGGAATGATTTTGACATCCTTGGCAGAGAAATTATCAACGATGAACTCGCCGTAGTCACGATAGGTAACGTGTGCCTGCGCCGACGAATCCCACAGGTAGCCACCTGCTGAAAGGTTAATGTTACTACCACCCTCAAAGTCGTAGCCACGATTGCGCCCAACGCCAGGAGAGTAGTCCTGAGGCCACATCTTCTCGTTGTAGTCGCTGGCATTCGCGGAGTTGATCCAGTTGTGACCGTCGGCACTTACCTCAGCGTCGGCATAGAAGTTATCGAAGATACCGAACTTCTCAGCTAGCGCGTGCAGATTCGGCGTATTGTCTTGCGGGAAAAGCGTCAGCGAGGGGTCGCCGTTACCAGCGGGCAAGTCGCCAAACACCTGGTCATAGGTGCGGTTCTCTTTGACGATATAGATGACATGCTTGATAGGCGAGGTGCCACCAGGAAGTGGAATGGGATTACCGGCGTCACGTTTGAGAACTGACCGATCACCAACATGGTCGTTACGCATAACTTGATCGGTAAACAAATCTAACAGTCCTTTGCCAGGGGCTGGAATGGTAGAGAGCGTACCTACGATCATTGAGCCAGAATACTGGTTGAAAGAACAGTTGCAGTAACCATCGTTGTAACCCGTGATGCCATTAATAATCGGCGAGCTTTTACGTGTCGGGTTAGGATAATACTTCTTATTGTTTGGACCTGCGCCGCGCCCTTTGGCGTTGGTAACGTACAAATTTCCATCTCTCCCAATGGAGACTGAGGTCGGGTACCACGCGGTAGGAATCTCACCAAGAATTTTCTCTGGTCCATCCTTACCATTCAGGCCAATGACTACAACGTCGTTGTTCCCTGAATTGACAACATACAAGAACTGATTATCTTTATCAACGGCAAGTCCCTCCGGGCTACTGCTCAAAGGTGCGTTTGCATAGAGGGAAACAGAGAGAGTGCGAATAACCTTGTTGCTCTTCGTATCGACAACTGAGATTGCATCGCTATTCGAGTCGGCGACAAAAAGCAACCCTTTAGTGCCAAACGTCATCGCGGATGGATGATTGCCAACTGGAATGGTAGCAGTCACTTTATTGCTGCTTGCATCAATAACAGAAATGGTGCTATCGCCCCAGTTCGTAGCATAGACCGTTTTGCCATCCTTGCTAACTAGAGTGGTATAGGGATAGCCGCCGATGGCGACGGTATTGGTGATGGTTTTTGTCTTGGTGGAGATAACCGAGACAGTATTAGCGAGATTGTTGGCAACGTACAGCGTAGAACCGTCGGGGCTGATGCTCAGTCCTGTTGGATAGGGATTCTGAGTCGTCGTGCCAATGGTTATATCACCTGATGGTGCCAGAAGGCCATCGGAGATAACATCGAAGGTATGCACGACATCGCTGCCACCGCTTGCGGCGTAGGCATGAGCACCATCGGGACTGTATGCAAGGCCAACAAAGACACCATTTGGAACGGTGTATGGTATGGTTTGTACAACACGATTCGTTGCTGTAGCCACAACTTGAAGCGACTGAATGCCTGCACCATCATTGGAGACGAGCAGGTAACGACCATTTGGCGATAAGACGGAGTTCAAGGGTAAATCACCAAGTGCCGTTTGTGTGCCAGCAGGGGTGATCGTCCAGTTATTGACGAGGCGCGTTGTATTCCCTTTCGTTCCGGGCTGATTGAGCTGAGTATGGTTTGTCGCAGCCAGAATTGTCGAGGGAAGAACTATTGCAGCTATGATAAATATGATACCCGCAATTGACGCTTTACGGTGTTTCTGAAAAAAATACTTGAGATTGACTATTCTGCGAGAATCGGTTTTCTGCATGCGGTCTGCCTTTCTTACTATGATACAGACACATTTTTTCACTGTCTTTCTTAGGGCAATACAGAACAAAAGGTGATGAGAGTAACACAAAGAGTATCTTACTATACTCATCAACAGGTATTGCATGTTAGACAGCTAAGTACCGATGTAAGCATAAACTACGATGTTTAAGCGATTTTTGCAGAATCATTAAGCAAATGTAAAATAGTTGTAAAAGCCTCCTGGTTCGTGTTACAAACCAGGAGGCTTTTACGAATGCATTCTCATCTCTCGCTCTCAGACGAACAACGCCTCGAATTGAGTACGGTCCAGTTGCTCATGCTCTATGAGAGCATGAGCTAAGATGCGAAGTTGCTCGCTATGCTCGCTGAGAATAGCTCGCGCCATCGAACGACCTTCGTTGAGGATGCGCTGTACCTCGGCGTCGATAAGGGCATTCATCGTTGTACCGGTAAGAGTACGTACAGGCGCAGTAACTTGAGCAAATGCGGAACGTTGTGGTCGATACGTTGAAGCCTTTTCATTGAGTCGTACTGAGCCATCAGGATGCGCTACAAGTGTACGAGAAGATGTAAGAATGTCGTCGGCATCGACACGACGCATGTTTAACGAGGGATTACCGTCGGCGTGATAGTCGGCAAAGACAACGCCAATCTGTTCACTCATCCCCCAACGTGTCACCATACGACGCGCAAGATCGGTCACGACTTGCAGGTCGTTTTCCGCTCCCGTTGTGACATGTTCCGCGCCGAACGTCAATTCTTCGGCGACACGACCACCGAGAGCGACCGCAATTTTCGTCATAAGCGCGTTGCGGCTGTAGTTATAGCGATCCTCTTCAGCAACAAAATGCGTCACGCCGAGACTTTGACCACGCGGCAAAATCGTGACACGATTCACAGTATCGGCCTCTAGCAAATGGTACGCTACAAGCGCGTGACCACCCTCATGATAGGCAATGATGCGTCGCTCTTTCTCGCTCAGTACAAGCGGCCTGAGCGCACCGAGTTGTACGCGAGCCAGTGCATGCTCGAAACAGTCATGCGAGACACAATCGAGATTGAGACGAGCCGCCGAGAGCGAGGCTTCGTTCACCAGATTCGCAAGATCGGCACCACTCATGCCCGTTGTCAACCGTGCCAGGCGCGACAACTGCACGTCCTCGTGTAGAGGAGTGTTGCGAGTATGAACTTTCAAAATTGCCTCACGCCCAACTCTATCTGGTAAAGAGACGGTAATGCGGCGATCAAAGCGTCCAGGACGTAGCAGAGCGTTGTCCAGAATATCTACGCGGTTCGTCGCGGCAAGTACAACCACGGCATGACGCTCATCAAAGCCATCAAGCTCGACGAGCAGTTGGTTCAGCGTCTGGTCGCGTTCATCATTTCCGCCAATGCGTAGCGAACGTTTGCGTCCTACGGCATCCAGTTCGTCGATAAAGATCACACAGGGAGCAGCTTGACGCGCCTTATCGAACAGGTCACGTACACGGCTGGCACCCACGCCAACAAACATTTCGACAAACTCTGATGCACTCATGCTAAAGAAAGGCACTCCTGCCTCACCTGCGACGGCTCGTGCCAGTAGTGTCTTACCCGTTCCAGGAGGACCAACGAGCAAGGCACCACGCGGAATGTGCGCCCCCAGCTTCTTGAATCGCTCTGGACGTTGCAAAAACTGTACAATCTCTTCCAGTTCCGTCCGCACCTCATCAATACCCGCCACATCAGCAAATGTTACAGGAGGCGTAGTACTTACGCGAATAGCAGTATCCTTGCCGCTACTTATAGCGGTCGTTGGCGATGTTTTCGGAGCATGAGTGTCGGCTGTTTGCGCTTTGCCTTCTTTCGTGCGTACAAAACGTTTTGCTCTGCTTTTGCCTATTTGCGTAATACGTTCGTCCATACGCTGTGCCGCTCTCACACCATTGCCGCGCAATATAAGTACGAAGAAAAGCGCGACAACCATCAAGAGTAGCGGTGCAAAACGCCAGAGCAACGCCAGTATTGGCGCGGGCTGTGCAACTGGTAGCGTTGTTATTTTTATGGAACTGTGCAGCAGAAGAGGCATAAGTTGTGTATTCGCACCCATAGGCAGACGTGTATACACAAAATATGCAGTGTTGAGTGATGCTGGTGTAGCACTCAACGCTGTGTTCTCTGTCGTAACGTAATGTAACCAAGCACTATACGTTGGAGACGAATCTGCATGTTGCGTATTTTGAGGAGTCGAGGTTTGTGC
>CAXUGH010000118.1:0-1590 GCA_964250365.1 uncultured Ktedonobacteraceae bacterium | reverse complement strand
AGTAGTTCGCCGAGTGGACCGCTTAAAAGCCTCCAACTTCTTTGCGCGGTTCTTGGTCTTGCCCATTTACTTACTCACCTTGCCTGTCCAGGTCGCCTAGAAAATTGAAACGTAATACATACTCTTCTTTCGTAGTCATCCTCATACTACTTACCCCCTTCATCTCACCCTTCTTTCTCCCTATCAACCTATAGCGAAAGAATACCTCTTTGAAATTTCCTGCAAAAAAAGCGCAGGAAAGAGACCGAAAACAATTGTTAGATAAGAAAACAGGCACCTTTAACATGGGCACATGACATAGTGTACAGTGTTTTATGGTGAGTGTCGCTAAAGCTCAGTATAAGCGGTACTTTTTTCTTAGAACATACGCTCCCTTCCTAACACGTCATGTCGTTTACAAATTGCTACACTCATATAACGCCAATAAAACTTCTCAACAAATTCTAATCTTAGAAGGCTTTCAGTTAATGAGGAGGATTGATGGTACAATCAAAGTTGTATGAGGAATGTACAGATTGAAGAAAGGTTTTTCCGTAATGAAGGCGATTCGTATTCACGAGACAGGTGGACCAGAGGTAATGCGCCTCGAAGAGATAGAGCAACCAGTCCCAAAGGCTGGTGAGGTACTCATTAAGATCGCGGCGGCAGGTATCAACTATGCAGACCTTGCACAAAGACAGGGGGCGTATTTGACGCGCACACATACTCCAATGACAATGGGGTTTGAGATTGCAGGCACGGTGGAGAAGCTGGGAGAGGGTGTCTCATTCCCAAAAGTTGGTAATCGTGTCATGGCATTGACTACTACTGGTGGCTATGCGGAATATACAACTGCACCAGCAAACACGGTCATTCCCATACCCGATAATCTGGATTTCACAAGTGCAGCAGCATTTCCAGTACAGGGTATTACCGCTTATCAGTTGCTTCGTGAGTCTACGCGACTGCAAGCAGGAGAAAGTGTGCTTGTTCACGCGGCGGCGGGCGGCGTGGGTACGCTTGCGATTCAGTTAGCAAAACTGATGGGGGCAAAGACAGTTGTCGGCACTGCAAGCAATGAAAAGAAACTAGCATTAGTGCGTGAGTTGGGAGCAGATGCAGCAATCAACTACTCGCAAGACACATGGGCGGAGCAGGTGACAAGCGCGACTCACGGCAACGGACCGGATGTCATTTTGGAAATGGCTGGAGGTGATATCGCGGAAAAGAGCCTACAAATTCTGGCACCCTTTGGGCGTATGGTCGTCTATGGAGCAGCAGGAGGCCAAGCAGTACAGTTTTCGGGCATTCAGCTCATGTACAAAAATCAGTCGGTTGTTGGCTATTGGCTCACTGCCTGGATGAGCAGACCAGACAAGATTGCAGAGGCTGCACAAGCACTTATGCAGTATCTGGCAAGTGGAAAACTACGCATTGTTGTAGGCCAGACATTTCCGCTTCATCAGGCACACGATGCTCATACAGCTATTGCGGAACGCAAAACAACAGGTAAAGTTGTGTTGGTTGTCTAAACAAAACTGTGCAGGAATGGCACATGTGCCATTCCTGCACAGTTTTGTTTAGACCATCCGTTAAAAGCAGGTTGACTTA
>CAXUGH010000117.1:12104-14585 GCA_964250365.1 uncultured Ktedonobacteraceae bacterium | reverse complement strand
GTGTGAACTCAATCATCCTATAAACTTGACACATTATTGCTATCCTGCTATCATAGTGTCGCTGCCGCATGTCTACGGCTTTGTTTGCATGTAGACGAAAACCCCTTGCGCCACAAGGCGAAGTTCTAAGAAGTTCGATATTGCGCGTGTATGTTGAAAATGTCACGCCAGGAAGAAATCGAGCGTGTAGACAAGCATCTGGGAAAATGGAACTGTGACGGATGGCTCTCCACCTATGCCACCCACGTATCCCCTGGAGCTATGCAGACGAGGGGAGTGGGGCTGGAAAAAATAAGGAGAGAAACATGTTTGCGGTAATTAAAAGTGGTGGAAGACAATACAAGGTTTCTGTGGGCCAGACGCTTGAAGTCAATCGACTCGCGGTCGAAGACGGTGAGCAGGTTATGTTTGATGTGTTGCTGATCTCTGATGCGGACAATACAATGGTGGGAACGCCATTTGTTGCGGATGCGTCGGTTGTGGCAACTGCGGTCAAGCAGGCTCGCGGTGAAAAGTTGGTCGTTTTCCGCTATAAACCAAAGAAGCGTTTTCGTCATCGCCGAGGGCATCGCCAGGAATTGACCGTGCTGAGCATCGACGATATTGTAGCGAATGGGAAGAGCCTGATAACGGGCGAGGCCCCCCAAGAGAAGACGGTTGCCGAGGATGAGGGCGTCGCTACAAGCGCGAATGCTGCCACCATTGCACCCGTAGAAGAGGCACCCGCAACCGAGACGGAGCAGAGGACGCGTCGTCGTCGCACGTCATCGAATGAGAACACTGAAAGCACAACAGAGGAATAAACGTCATGGCACATAAAAAAGGTATGGGTAGCTCTCGCAACGGACGAGATAGCAACCCAAAGATGCTTGGTGTGAAGAAATATGATGGCGAACTTGTCTCCGCTGGCAGCATTATTGTGCGTCAGCGTGGAACAAAGATCAAGCCAGGTGTGGCTGTCGGCGTTGGACGCGATCACACGCTGTTCGCGTTGATCGATGGCTATGTCAAGTTTGGACACAATTCGCGCAAGCGTCGCGATGTGAGCATTATCACTGAGTTTCCCAATCGTCCCTCAATCGCGGAGATTCTTGCGAGCTTTGAGGCCGAAGAGCAAGGGGCCGTTGCAGCTCAATAACGAACAAGTTGGTAAGTGGTATCAGGGCGTGGCAGGAGTTATCCTGCCCCGCCCGTTTTTTATTCTATTCATGGTATGGAGTATATATGTCGTCTCAATCTATTCATGAGGACATTATTCAGCGTACTGATGTCGGAGAAGCGGATGAAAGAGAACAATCTCCTTCGCATGTTCCCTTCTCTCAGGTGTTCAAAGACGCACTACTAAACTGGTACGTTGCCCTCAAGCAAATATTTTCTACTTATCTTGCAGTGCATCTTGCTATTCTCGTGACTACTGTTTATTCGATTCTCTTTGTATTACCTGATTTCTCTGGTAAATCGGTACATGTATATACGCTATGGCATGCTTGGCAACGCTATGACGCCAATTGGTTTGCCGGAATTGCGGCCTCTGGCTATAAGGACGCGACATCTACCGCGTTTTTTCCGCTCTATCCTCTACTTGAGAGAAGCTTACTGCCCTTTGTTTCTTCTCCCTACATTGCAGGGCTGATTATTTCCAATGTCGCGGGTCTGATTATGCTCATGGTTCTCTACCGACTTGTGCGCGAAGACTTTGGGCATGAGCGAGCGTTACGCACCGTACTCTACATCTCGGTGTTTCCAACGGCATTCTTTTTTGCTGCGGAGTATAACGAGTCGCTTTTCGTCTGTCTTTCGCTACTGAGCTTCTACAATATGCGACGTGGACGCTGGTGGGTAGCTGGACTCTTCGGTCTACTGGCGAGTCTGACACGTTCTGTCGGTATACTGCTGCTGGTGCCTTTCGTTTATGAATACCTGCATCAGCATCAGTTTGATCTGAAAAAATTTCGTTTGAATGTGCTGAGTGGAGTACTTATCGTAGCAGGTATGGGACTCTTTGCTGCATACTGCTATCTCAAGTTTCATGATGCTCTTGCCTTCTCGCACGCACAGGCGCATTGGTCGCGCAACTTTGCCTTTCCAGGCGTTGTTTACTTGGAGACGCTCCACTACCTCAGAGCAGATGGCTTATTTAGCTTTCAAGGTTTGCGTAATAGCCTTGACCTGATAGCCGACCTCTTTGTATTGGTCTTGATCGTGTTGAGTTTCGTTGGTCCGTGGCGTTTGCCGCGTAACCTGCTCTCATATGGGCTATATGCGCTAGTTTTCTATGTCTTCTTACAACTCTTCCCGGTCTCGAATCCATTTCCGCTCACCTCTGTACCGCGTTTTATGATTGAGCTTTTTCCGGCCTTTATCATATTGGCTGGTATCGGCAAGCATCGCGGTTTCAGTCTGAACTATCTGCTTATCGCATGTGCGTTATTTTTCTTCTGGCTCATGCAATTTCTCTCAGGCCACTGGATCACCTAGTAG
>CAXUGH010000117.1:0-12094 GCA_964250365.1 uncultured Ktedonobacteraceae bacterium | reverse complement strand
CTAAGTAATTATCCCCCGGCGATTTGCACCACATCGTAGAGAACAACCAAATCGCCTTGGCTGACAACGGCCCCCCACGCACTTTTGTTTGTTCTCTAGTTCTATTGATTTTTGACGTGCTTGTGGTCTTTTCCTTGCGCTGGGTCTACAGGCTGCGTTTGTCCATCAACCTGTTGCTTATTCTTAGCATTTGCCGCAGGGCAGGTGATATTGATCTGGTTGGTGTTAGCATCCAGAGCCAATGCACATGTCTGACCATTGATTGTGGTTGTACCAGTACAACCCGCGACAACCGTTCCGTTGACAGAGCAACTAATAGCTTTCGTCGTCGGTGTCATGTTCACGCCATTAATCATTGTTGCGACTGCAACACCGTTGCCATCAGTCTGTACCGTAACCGGGCTTGCCTTGCCTGTCAAAGTGTTGCAGGTGAGGTTCGTCCAGGTAGCGGCGAAACGCTGACCGAGGAAATTGCCCAGGTTGTTTGCCGCAGCCGCATCGGGAGATGCCGATTGTACTAGCAGTGGCATATCGAGCGCAAGACGGCTCGGCTCCGTATTCATCAGGTTGAGACAGTATGCACGCGTGTTGGCTTGCTGAGGGTCTCGCACCTGCGGTTGGTCAACACCTGCACGATAGGCGTTCAGCTTGTTGACATCGCGCTGGTTGTTGACAAGAACCATCGGATCAAGGTTTGGCACCAACGCGATAGGCTTTGCCTGCAATGCGGCAGCCTGTATCTCGTTAAGTGGCAGTGATGTGATCATTTGACCGGGGTCGGCGAGGTCGGCAACTTTCCAGGGACTACAACCTAGTGCGCCATCCACTTTAATGTCAAGCAGACGGTTATCACTACCATTAGTGAGCGGGGTCGCATTGGGGAACTGCGCCATATTTGCGGCGTTCAATTGTGCGATTTGATTGTTGCCAGTAACGAGATACGCAGTTGTCACGTTATCGCTCTGATCCTGGTCAACGATAGAGAAGTCGCGCACCGTTGGGCAGGTCTGTCCATCTTTGCCTATGCCTAGAACTGGTGGCACAAGCTGTCCATTCGCAACCGCTCGTTTGGCATTCTTGAAAAACTCAGGAGCGTTACAATAGGCGAACTGACCGAAGATAGAGCCGTTGACGCCGTTGACACATCTGCCTTTTGCGAGGCTATTGTTGTCCGCTCCCTGCAACGTAAGATTGTTACCATTGGAACCGAACCAGAGGGCAACGACAGCACCTTGCGGAATTGTTGGGACAACTGGCGCAACGGCTGGTTGAGTCCCCTTGTCAACGACGAGAGGGTTGTAGGCAGAAATTTGACCCGTCTCTGGATCGAAGACTGCACCCTGCACAAACGCAGTCTGATTTGCGTTCGACTCGTTACATGGACCATTATTTGGGTCTGTTGCTACCAACTGATAAGGAGTCGCCAGACCCTTTGCGCTGAGTGGGTTTTTAGGTACGATGATCGTGCAATCCATGTTGACCGCTGTGCCTGCTGCATGAGAACCCGTCTTACGCTGTGAGACAAGAAAGGCTCCAGCACTTATTGCGATGACAATGGTAACGACGATGCCAATGAGCATCAGAGGAGAGAAGCGTCTGCCACGTCGGGGTTTTGGTAGATTGCTGTCAGGGCGTGGGGCCGCTGGTTGCGGACGTGATAGTGTTTGCATTCCTACGTGATTCCTTCCAAAATACTGTCGCCAAGAAAGGCTACGGTTCAAAAAATGGGCGCACGAATCCATGCTTCCCTTATCGAAGCTAATCTATAAAAGAATTGTTTGTGGATGTGTACCCCACGATAGTTTGACGTGCTACGTCCGTTATGAAATACGCTTATAACGGCACGCTTTAGGTCAATGTACAAATACTGTTCGCGCGTGTGTTGCGCGAAGCGAGAGAACCTTTCTCGATGTCAAATACATACGAATGACGTTTCCTGTTTCCCAAACACATATATTCTTGTATCTATATGTGTCATGCTGCGATATTACCATACTCGGGCGGACATATTGGTGGAAATGCCTATAAATTGGTACTTTCCTACCAATGTACGGTTAAGGAGTCTCAACCGCTGTGTAGTATACTGAGGAAAAAGACATGGTACACAATTCATTTACATGTGTCACTCGCCGCCTCAGGCGGCGAGTGACACATGTAAATGAATTGTGTACCATCACAGAATAATTAACCTAAAGGATAAGAACATGCGGGCACTTATAAGTGTTGACAATCGGGATGGCCTCCTCGAACTGGCACAAGAACTGAGGAGTCAAGACGTAACTATTTTCGCAACGGGCGGAACACTCAAGACACTACAGGCAGGGGGCATTGAGGCACAATCGGTGAGCGCGTTGACGAACTTTCCAGAGATACTGGATGGGCGCGTCAAGACGTTGCATCCAGCTATTCTTAGTGGCATTTTAGCGAGGCGCGACCTACCGTCTCATCAAGAGGAATTGCAGGCGCATGGAATGGCACCAATTGATATTGTCGTGTCTAACCTGTATCCCTTTGCGAAGACGGTTGTACAGCCGGACGTGACATTGATGGATGCACTGGAGAAGATTGATATCGGCGGTGTGACTCTCACGCGTGCCGCCGCGAAAAACTTTGAATCGGTGCTTATCTTGACGCGTCCCGAAGACTACAAAGCGGTTATGCAAGAATGGCGCGAGCAAGGCGAGGTGAGTTTTGAGACGCGTCGCCGCCTTGCCGCCATTGCCTTGCAACAGACGGCTAGCTATGATACAACCATCGCCGAATATCTGCGCTCCGTTGTCAGCGAGCCTGAGACATTTCCGCAAACGCTCACGCTCCCGTTGGAGCGTGTACAGGCATTACGTTATGGAGAAAATCCACACCAGGAGGCAGCGTTCTATCGCTGGTCAGGTATGCGTGGTGGCGATACAACGGCAACGGTAGCAGATGCAGAGGTGTTGCATGGTAAAGAATTGTCGTTCAACAACCTGCTCGACCTTGACGGTGCATTGGCTGCTGTACAAAGCTTCACCGCACCAACTATCGCGATTATCAAGCACACGAATCCGTGTGGGCTGGCCTGTGACGAGAATCTCGTTGAGGCATACAAAAAAGCGCATGCTGGCGACTCCGTGTCCGCTTTTGGTGGTATCGTCGGTAGCAATCGCAGCATCAACGAGTCGACCGCTCAGGAGATTAGCCAGTTGTTTTATGAGGCGGTTATCGCGCCAGAGTTTGAGCCTGCCGCACTGAACATTCTGCAAAAAAAGAAAAACATTCGCTTGCTAGCAACACATCGACCCATTGAGCCAGCTGGAGCCGATGCCAGTAAACTCGATGTCCGCTCGGTAAGTGGTGGCTTGCTGCTCCAAACACCTGATGCGGTAGGTGAGCGCGAAATCGCTTATAAGGTCGTCACAGAGCGTGAACCCACGCTCGAAGAGGTGACAGACCTGATGTTCGCGTGGAAGGCGGTACGTCACGTCAAGTCGAATGCGATTGTGCTGGCGCACAAACTCATGCTTGTCGGTGTGGGTGCGGGTCAGATGAACCGTGTGACGAGTGTGCAGATTGCCGTCGAGAAGGCGGCGGACCGCGCTCGTGGAGCGGTGCTAGCATCCGACGCCTACTTCCCCTTCGCCGATGGCGTTGAGGCGGCGGCAAAAGCTGGTGTGACGGCGATCATTCAACCCGGAGGCTCTATTCGTGACGAGGAGAGCATTCGCATGGCGAATCACTACGCCATTGCAATGATCTTCACAGGCCAACGCCACTTCCGACACTAATCAGCTAGATGAAAATGTACATGGGTGCAATCGACTGGTCGATTGCACCCATGTACATTTTCATCTAGCTGATTTTATGCGACGATTTCGTCTGAGAAGAAGCGTACCCATAGCACGCAGACTGCGAGGCCGCCGATGAGGGCGAAGAAGCCAACCGCACCATCATTTTGACCGGCCTGTGCTGGCTGGAAGGGATAGAAAATGACGAGCGCAAGCCATATCAGCGTCAGTGATGCCGTGAGGCTAAGTTTTGTAGTCTCAGGATTGGACTGATAGAGCATGTTGTAGAAAGCCAGTACAAGAATACCAATAACGGCTATGACGAGCAGCAAACTTGTTGTGACGCTCCCATCTCCTATCCAGTCTATAACGAGCGATGGTTTGATAAATACGAAGCAGCAGACATAGATAAGCGTGAGAATGACGCCGATGACGACTTTGCGTATTTCTAAAGGATTATTCACGACTATTTGGTCCTTTCGAGGGTTTCATTCTTGGAATATTGGGCATGGTGTTGAGTCGATAAGATATATGTCTATTGTAGTCGTTGTGCCCCAATAAATCAATATCCTAGCACATTGGTTGGTTCTACAAAGAGACACCTCGCTCAAGACCGATGGCTTTGAGCGAGGTGTCTCTTTGTAGAACCATCCAGCGATTGCTTAGTTGTGAACAGGTTCGCCTGTCGTGGGGTCGAGGTACAACTTGCTGGAATGCTTATGCGAGAAGTTGAACATGTTGTTCAGGCTGCCCGCCTTTGCATCAAATGAGGAGTCACCGATACGGTTCAGTCCCCAGTTATCTTCGACGAAGCGTATGATGGAGGATTGGTCTGTAACCGAGTGATCCACGAAATTTTGTTTCGCATAAGGCGAGATGACTAACAATGGTAGGCGCGGACCATAGCCACAGCGGTCCTGGTAGGCACCAGCTCTTCCTACACCGCATTGGCCTGGATCGGTGAGCGCATCGTTCTGGGCGTCGCTCGATGTGTTCACGATGGGACCTAACACATGATCGTACCAGCCGTCTGAGTCGTCATATGCGATGACGACAGCCGTGTCTTTCCATGAGGAAAGCTTCTGAAGCTGGTTAATCGTATTCACAAGGAAGTGCTGCTCATCGAGAGGATCGGAGTAACCTGCGTGACCATCCTGATAGCGTGAGGCTTTGAGGAAGCTCACGGCGGGAAGATTATTCGCGTTTGCCGCTGCCCAGAAATTCGTCAGGTCGTACTGGTGGTTGGCCTGATCCGTCTTTCCAATCATCGCTGTCGATGTAGGAGGAAGATGGTTTGGATTGGCGGTCGATGTGTAGTACTGGAATGGCTCGTGGTGTGCGCTATAATCGGTGACGCTTGCCCCACCAATATTGGTGTGTGCTGCTCCGCAAACAGCTTTGCCATTAGCGGTTGAAGAGGGCGCGAAGCCGCCCTGGAACCAGCCCCACGTAATATTTTTCTGGTTCAAGAGATCGCCAATATTTGTGCCGCTCATTGCGATGGTGGTGCCAGCCGAACATGCGTCGAACGTTGGGTCGGGATCACCAATGACGGTTCCATTTGCTACTCCGTCTGGAATAGCGTTGGGAGTTGCGCCATGTGTCTGCCCCGAAATCAAGTTGAGTGCCCCAGGTGTGGACGGACCAAAGGTGGTGCCATAGGAGTTATCGCTCAGGGCAAAGTTCTGCGCGTAGTTCCAGAGACCAGTGACGGTGTTGCCGTCGTAGTAGTCCATGACGATAGATGGGTCTTTACAACTCCCACCGCTTGTGTACTGCACGAACTTGTCCATCAGACCGTGATCGAAGGCTTGCTGCTCTGCTTTGTAGTCGTGGTCTTGGTCGCAGGTTAACGCTTCGCTACGATCAAGTCTACGCGGATTTGCTAGATTTGGATTGTTCGTCAGGAGAGACTGCGAAAGTCCATTGACCGACGGTGTTTTCGCCTTAGCGGTAAATTTCGGCTCACCTGCTGGATTTTGTGCATACGGATATGTGCCGAAATAGTGGTCAAACGCGATATTCTCTTGAAAGATAACAACGAGATGTTTAATTGGAGTAGCTGTTTTCGCATGTTGCGATGTTTGTGTTGATGCCGCAAATGCTGTGTTCATGAGAGCGGCTACGAGAGCTAGTATCGTGACCGTTTTAATTATAAACTTCATAAACGTTGCCTCCTTGCCTATAAATTGACATAGCACTGTGCTTGCCACACTTAGTATAGTTTCGTAAGGTTAAATAATTACTAATGGAGTGTTAAATGCTTGTTTCATTGGTGAACGGACATTGCTGCGCTCGTCCGAGGGCATGATAATGAACATTCACGAAATAACATGGGTATCGATTCGGCGTAGAGGTCTAATTCATTACACCCTGGAACGGCGTGTGAAGCGCAACCAGGGTGTAATGAATTAGACCCCTACGCCTAACCATTATTTGGTCGATGTGCATCATCAGACCCCTACGTCTGTATCATCTATCCATATTGGTTATGAAGATTGCGAGAATGCTGATGAAACTCGACTCTTGCGGTACAATCTGGTACTATAGGTAGCAATATTGGGATGAGGAATAAACGTGTGATGGAAACAATTTCGCAATTGAGAGAAATACGGCATACGACTACGAACGATGTTCGGCGGCGCATTCAGGTCGCACGCGGCGAACAACGTGCGGACCTTGTGCTGCGTAACGCGAAACTGGTCAACGTCTGTAGTGGTGAAATTTATGAAGCGGACGTGGCTATCGCTGATGGACGCATCGTAGGCATACAGGAGCTGAGCGGGAAGCATGTCTCTGAGGGCTATGCAGGACTTGTGGAACGCGATTTGGAGGGACGTTGGTTGGCACCAGGGCTGATTGATGGGCACATGCACATTGAGAGTACAATGCTGGTGCTACCAGAATTTGCACGCATCGTGGTACCGCGCGGCGTGACAACGGTGATGCTTGACCCACACGAGTTTGCGAATGTGATGGGCATTGAAGGCATTCGCTATGTACTTGAGTCTGGACGCGGACTACCGCTTTCCACCTACGTCTTGCTCTCTTCGTGTGTTCCTGCATCGTCATATGAAAGCCCGTACCGTGTGTTGACCGCCGACGACCTGTTGCCCTTGTTAGGGGATGAGCGCGTGCTAGGGTTGGCTGAGATGATGAATATGCCAGGAGTGTTGCAGGGTGATGAGCAGATTTTAGAGAAGATTGAGGCGACGGTAAGGCGTGGCCTCGTCGTCGATGGGCATGCCCCTGGACTTGTCGGACGCGATCTCAATGCCTATGCTGCTGCTGGTATTATGTCCGACCACGAATGCACGACGATAGAGGAGGCGCGTCAACGTCTACGCCTTGGCATGTGGTTGATGATTCGTGAGGGGTCGGCGGCGCAAAATCTCGATACATTGTTACCACTCGTGCAAGAGTTGCATCCACCACGCGTCTTTTTTGTGACCGACGACCGCGACCCACTGGATTTGACGACGCGTGGACATATGGACTCGATAGTGCGACGTGCCATTGAGCTAGGCTTAAAGCCAGTTGAGGCTATTCGTCTCACGTCCTACAATACCGCGCAATATTTTCGCCTGTATCATCATGGTGCGATTGCACCTGGGTTTGTGGCGGACATGGTGGTGCTGGACGATCTCGACACGTTTCAGGTTGAGTCAGTTTACAAGGATGGTATGCTAGTGGCGCAGACTGGCAACGTGCTGGTCGATATTCCTTCGGCTGCCGTTGTCGGCATCGAAACCGATATGGCGATGCATGAGGTAGAGGCCACAAAGACGATACATATTGGTACGTTTACAGAGCAAGATGTACGTATTGCTGGTAAGGCAGGTCCCGTTGAGATAATCGGCATTAACAAGGGGCAGATTACCACTGCACACCTGCGCGAAGAGGCACCCGTGCGCGATGGTGAGATTGTCGCAGACCCTGAACGTGATCTGCTCAAACTGATTGTGGTCGAGCGACATCATGCTACTGGACGCGTTGGACGGGGGCTTGTCAAAGGACTTGGCCTGAAAAAAGGTGCTCTTGCCTCAAGCGTCGCTCACGATGCCCACAATCTCGTCGTCGCGGGTGCCGTTGATAGTGATATTGTGCTGGCGGTACACGTATTACAAGAAATGGGAGGCGGCTTCGCCTGTGTCGTGGATGGCGAAGTGCGAGCGCGTGTTCCATTGCCGCTTGGTGGACTCGTTTCGCCTTTACCCGCTACGGAATTAGTACAACAACTGCGGCATCTGGATGAGGTTGCGGCGGAACTCGGTTGTACATTGGAGCATCCTTGCATGACCCTCAGCTTTTTATCGCTATCGGTCATTCCTGCGCTAAAATTGACGGATCAGGGACTGGTTGACGTAGAGACGTTTACTCTGATACCGCTACAAAGGGAATAATATTTCATGTTGCGTAATCTTGCTGAATATCATTGGGTTGAACACATTGACGATGCGCTACTGCTTCTGGCGCGTCTGGATGTAAAGACCGTTCCACTTGCCGGTGGAACGTATTTATTAGGAATGGATGATGAGAGTATTGAGGCTGTTGTAGACCTGCGTGAACTAGAGTTGGCCTATGTTGGGGAGGATACGCAGGGCTTACGTATCGGAGCGATGACAACGCTACAGAATCTCGTCGATGCACCTGCTGCAAAGAACTTCGCATCAGGGTTACTGGCGCGTGCCGCATATGCCTCGTCATCGTCGCGCCTTATTCGTAATGGTGCGACGATTGGCGGTACGCTTGGGGCAGGCGTGGCTTCGCAAGCAGATTTACTCACCGCGCTCTCGGCACTTGAGGCAAGAGTGATGCTGCGTTCCGGTTCACGCACGTCCGTCAATTTGAGCGGAGGGACGGAGGAGCGTCCTGGGCTAGCTCTTTCGGGTGTTGTGTTCAAAGGAAAGCAGGAGCGTACTCTCTCCACTGATAGAGTGTTGCACGAGCGACGCCCCGACGAATTGATAGTCGAGGTAGTCGTTCCGTCAACAAAAAATGCCTGTGGTGCGTCATTTCTGCGCGTGGGACGTACACAGGCGGATGTTGCTCTACTAAATGTTGCCGCCCTTGTCGAGTTAGAGCAAGATACATACCGACGAGTACGCGTGGCCTTTGGCGGTGTCAACATGGAGCCAACACGTATGCTTGCCTGCGAGCGTTTGCTGGAAGGAAAGCAGAGAGACGATACGCAGAGCTTGCTTGACGCTGTACAGGCAGGAAGCAATGAATTTCGTCCGCCAACAGACGCACTGGTGAGTGGTGGCTATCGGCGCGGGAGTGCAATGAAAGTGGCGCAACGTGCGCTTGAAGAGGCAGTATACAACGCCCGTTTGCAGGATGCGAATGTGAGCAATCGTAGTGCAAGCATAGAAAGCAGATAAGTACGCATGGAACTTGAGTTACGTGTCAATGGAGTGGTCGAGAGTCTTGATGTTGCGCCCAACGAATCGCTTGTCACATTATTGCGGCGCAACGGGTTCACAAGTGTCAAACAGGGCTGTGAAACGGGCGAATGTGGTGCTTGTACAGTGTTAGTAGATGGTGTGTCTCGCCCAAGTTGTGGAATGCTGGCAACACAGGCTGGTGGCTGTACGCTTACTACCGTTGAGGGGCTGCATACAACGAAGATACAACACCCATTGCAACAGGCGTTTATCGACATGGGGGCAGTACAGTGTGGTTTCTGCACTCCTGGTATGCTGCTGTCGGCTACGGAACTGCTCAGCCGCAATACCGATCCGAGCGAGAACGAGGTGCGTGAAGCACTCTCTGGCAATCTGTGTCGCTGTATGGGCTACGCCAAACCTGTTCAGGCAGTGTTACGCGCGGCGGCAGTGTTACGCGGCGAACTACCCGCCGATTATAGTGGCACAACGGGGGCAAATGATTTCTCCTCTATTACGAGTAAACAACGTACTAGCTTTGACAATGGCGCAACTGGAAAACATCCGCGCGTTAGTCAGGCAACAGCACCATTCGCTGCCTTGTCGAAAGCTCCCTTGAGCGTCGTGGGTAAATCTGTACTCTCCGTAGATGCTGCAAAGTTTGTGACGGGTCGCTCAACGTTTGCGGACGATTTTTCGCTTAAAGGCATGCTCTATGGTGCTATTCTTCCGAGTCCTCACGCGCATGCAATCATTCGTAATATTGACACTTCCGAGGCGAAGGCGATGGCGGGTGTGCATGCCGTTCTTACTTACAAAGATGTGGAACGCATCCCCTATGCAAGCAATGGTTCGTCTGCTCCCCAAGACCGCTATACGCTTGACTACATTGTGCGCTATGTTGGAGACCGCGTAGCTGTTGTTGCCGCCGAAACGCCCGAACTGGCGGAAGAAGCACTATCACGCATTGTTGTCGAATACGACGTGCTACCTGCATTGCTTGACCCACGTCAAACGCTTGAAGTTCAGAATATTCGCATTCACTCCGAGTCGGAGTCGCGCAATATTTATGACGCTGAACACAATGTGGCGGCTCGCGTGCGAACCGAGACGGGCGATGTAGAGCGCGGATTCGCAGAGTCAGATGTGGTGGTTGAGGGCGAGTACCTTGTGCCGATGAGCCGACAGACCGCGCTTGAGACGCGTACCGTAATTACGTATTTTAATGAGGACGACTATCTCGTAGTACGCAGCAATAATGCTTACGCGCCACATCTCGTCAAACGTGTTCTATCATCCTTGTTAGATATACCATCACGACGTATTCGCGTCGAGCAACCTGCGCTTGCGGGTGGTCCCGCTGCAACACAGAGCGTTGACCTTGAGGACGTATGCGCCCTTTTAACACAGATGACGCGTAGACCCGTGCGAATGGCGTATACGCGTGCCGAAGAGCTAGAGAAGAGCCACGCCTATGCTCAATACATTCTTCGTATCAAGACGGGTGTATCGCGCGATGGTACGCTGCTTGCCAACCAGATGATAGTGCTAGCAAGTACAGGCGCATATGGTACTTATGTTGCACCAAGCACGACAAATGTATTGAAGCTCTACCCATGCCCTCATACGCGCTTCGTGACAGAGGTGCTATATACAAATCATCCTGCGGCAAGCAACCTTCCAGGAGCGGATGCGGAGCTATTCGCGCTCGAAAGTCATCTTGATGAGATCGCGCATCAACTGGATATAGATGCACTTGCGCTGAGGCGTAAGAATTGGGCTAGCGTTGCAAATTCTCAGAAGCAGACGGCAGGAGAAGGCAATGAGAACGGTAGTCTGTCCGAATGCATGCAACTCGTCGAGACAAAGCTACAATGGAGCGAGAAGCGCGAACAGGTCTGGAATAGCCGTATGCATCGCGGTGTGGGTATCGCGCTTACCTATTTTGATAACGCGTTGGGGAGCAATGAGAGCAGTGGAGCGGTGGTCAAGCTGAATGACGATGGCTCCTGCGATATTTTTGTTAGCACAGCTGATTCTACTTCAAATACGCAGCTTGCACAGATCGCTGCCGAGGTGCTAGGCGTCGCGGTTGAGGATATTCTTCTGCATACCTCTGGCACCGACAACACGCCTTTTGCTACGACGACGAATGAGGCTTCAACGCTCTACAATGCGGGTGCGGCTGTGCGCCGTGCAGCAGAGCTAGCGCGGCGACAGGTATTGATAATCGCGGGTCGTATGCTCAATGTAATGCCGGAGACGCTCAATATTCAGGAAGGCACGATTACGCCATCGCTCTTGAATGGAGAGCCGCTCACCGTTGCACAGGTTGCAGGGCATCTCTTAACGAGTGAAGGACGACAAGTCATTGTGAATGCATCATGGAGAGAGACAAATCCTCCTACAACATTCGGAGTGCAAGGGGCGGAGGTCGAAGTGAATACCGAGACCGGAGCAATACGTGTTGTCAAGCTTATTGCAGCCGTCGATGCAGGACGCGTTCTTAATCCTTTGCTTGCTGAGACACAGATGCAGGGAAGTATGGTGCAAGGATTAGGGATGAGTACAAGCGAGGAAATGTTGTACGATGCCCAGGGACAGCCGCTGACAAAAACTCTACGCGATTATCATATCTACAACGCAACCGAGATGCCAGAACTACAAACATATCTTATCCAGAGTGGTGAGACAACAACAGGTGCCTTTGGCGCAAAGGCTGTCGCGGAAGCTGTGCGTAGCAGTGTCGCTCCAGCTATTGCTAATGCAGTCGCCGATGCTCTTGGCATTCGTATCCGTCAACTACCCGTGACGCCTGAACGGGTGCTGAAGGCGATACACATGAATAACTCTAAGCGATAATAAGCAATATGTGTACTCTCCGCCGTCGGCGGAGAGTACACATATTGCTTATTATCGCTTATCGACAACCCTGAGGCGGAA
>CAXUGH010000116.1:0-14636 GCA_964250365.1 uncultured Ktedonobacteraceae bacterium | reverse complement strand
GCTCTGTGTTGTAGACAAGGCGGCTATAGACTTCATCGGAGGCGACGATCAGATCATGTTCAATCGCAAGTTGAGCGATGGCCTCTAACTCTTCGCGCGGAATCACGGCTCCGGTTGGGTTATTGGGATTGCCGAGCAGGATCATCTTGGTACGCGGCGTAATAGCGGCGGCAATATCAGCGGCGCGGATAGCAAAATTATACTGTGCGTAGGTTGATACAGGCACGGGAACGCCACCTGCGAAGATAATGTCTGCCTCATATGCGACATAGCCGGGATCGGGCGAGATAACTTCATCGCCTGGATCAATCAGAGTACGCATCGCAAGGTCAACGCCTTCGCTCACACCAACGGTGACGAGTAGCTGCGTTTTAGGGTCATAGGTCAGTCCATAGCGACGATGCAACGTAGCCGCGATCTCTTCACGCAACTCAAGCAAACCGTAGTTCGAGGTATAGCGCGTGTGACCTTGCTCGATAGAGTTGACCCCTGCCTGTCGAATATGCTCCGGCGTCACAAAATCCGGCTCACCGATGCTGAGCGAAATAACGTCTGGCATGGTGTTGATGATATCAAAAAACCTGCGAATGCCCGATGGCCTTACCTTGAGAACGCGTTGCGCCAGCACCTCACGTTTGACTGTAGCCATAAAAACCCCTTTCCCTTTTCCCCCACGATACGAGAGGAAACATTGATAGTACACCATATTGCATATCGTGTATGCACTATGATAGCGTGTATAGTTAGAAGAGAAAAACAAAAGCCTCTTCCTCTCTTTATGAGTCTAACTGTATCATAGTTTTGGAAGAGTGACAATGCACCAAAGAGATGTAATTGCAACACAAAAAGCAGTCCAATTTCCTGAACAGCGACACAAGATACTTCTAGACACCGATATAGGCGATGACGTACTATAGAACCTTTTTGGAAGCCTCTTCGTGTTCTTAGTAAAGTGTATAGCTGATACGTTGGAGAACATATATGATCAAAGAAAATGTTGAGATGAGGAAATATCCTCCTATTCCTCACACAGCTTCAACAGTTGACTTCGAGAACTATCTTCCCACATCGCCTATTCTCTCCAGCAGAGACGCTGGATGGGAACATGTGATGGTGCGTACCTTTCACGAACCTTCGGAACTAGAAGAAACTCTTTTTCCTGGTGGCCCTGATATCTATCTCGTGTTAGTCACGGGTGGGTACGTCCAAGTCGATGAACGGAAGATAGACGGTCTGTGGACAACATATCCAATTCATAAAGGTGATTGGTTCTTGACACCCGCAGGAGGTGAACCTTACTCCCTGCGTTGGAAAAGCCTTTCCTCTGACCCACTCACAACACTTCATCTACACGTCAATGCTGACCTCTTCTACCAAACGGTGCAGCACGTTGTGGAGCGTGACCCTAAACATGTAATACTTAGGGAGCAAACTGGATTCCAAGACGCATTTCTTGCTCATCTTGGCCTTGTATTGCAGCAGGAATTGCAACACCCTGCATCTGAGTCGGTAGGAAAGCTCTATGCCGAAACAGTAGCACAGATGCTTGTCACTCATCTG
The DNA here is from genome assembly GCA_964250365.1 of uncultured Ktedonobacteraceae bacterium. Classification (GTDB taxonomy): domain Bacteria; phylum Chloroflexota; class Ktedonobacteria; order Ktedonobacterales; family Ktedonobacteraceae; genus JBBQVS01. The sequence continues at coordinate 13,076 of CAXUGH010000116.1, read as the reverse complement.
CTCCGTCACTATACAACGCATGATGTGCTTATTCATGATACTCATCGGAAGTTATCCGCTCGTCAGATGCAAAGATTAACAAACTTCATTCATGCCCACCTCAACCAAAACCTCTCGCAAGAGATGCTTGCTCAACAGGTGGGATTCAGCCCATATCATTTCGCTCGTCTTTTCAAACAGACCACCGGCGAGAGTCCTCATCAATTTGTTCTGAGTCAGCGTCTTGAAGCTGCCAAGCACCTCTTGAAAGAAACTGACGCACCACTCGCACAAGTTGCCAGAGAGATTGGCTTTCCTCATCAGAGTCACTTTGCACAAGCATTTAAGCGTTGGTCAGGCACAACTCCTTTTGCCTATCGACAACAACGCTAGGAAGAGCAAGTTTTCGATAGTATTCGCACGAATGCGATAGAATGCCTGTACCCTCCTTCTGTATCCTAAAGAAACAGCTTCGCATACTCACGGTGAAAAAAGAAAGAGAGAAGGATACCTATGCAATCAGAGAATCACATCACATGGAAAGAACATCCTAACGCGCAGGTAATACGCGATTTCTTCACAGCTTTTGGAACAGCAAACGCTGCACGAATGCATGAACTCGTTCGGAATGGCCTCGTATGGCATTTTCCAGGAGATAGCCCTATTGCTGGCGATTGGCAAGGCGTTGATGGTATTCTAAACGGCATTCGAGCAGTAGCAATGACACTACGTGATGGAAAAGGAGGCTTTGAACTCCTTGAGGTGACAGCGAACGAACACTGTGCGCTCTCTGTTCACCGCGATTTCTACGATGGGCCAGACAATCATCTCAATCTTCGCTACGTACTCTATGTACGAATGGAAAACGGCAAGATGGCAGAAGTGTGGGAAATTCCCTTCGACCTGAACGAGAATGATCGCTTCAATAATAAGCAGGCTGGTACGATGGCAAAGAGGCTTGCGACATCTACATAGATAAAAGAAGCGAGTGGGCGGTAAACGCAAATCTATCAATGAATTCAACAGAGGAAGCGTTGTTACCTGAAAACAGCAATGCTTCCTCAAAATAAGAGAGAAACATATGCAAAGAGAATTCCTAGTTGCAGTGGTGACAGGAGCCAATCGCGGCATTGGCCTTGAAGTGGTTCGCCAACTGGCACAGCAAGGAATGCGCGTCATATTAGGTGCGCGTGACCTTGAGAGAGGGCGTACAGCAGCACAATCGCTTACATATGCGAGAGACACGGTGTTTCCGCATCAACTCGATGTCGCCGATCAACAGAGCATTAATCGTCTGTTAAGAGAGGTCACAGGCGAGTTTGGGCGACTCGATGTGCTGGTAAACAACGCAGGCATTCTGTATGATACATGGGAGCAAGGCATCACCGCCGATTTGGACACTATTCATGCCGCCCTAGAAACAAATTTGTTTGGAGCTTGGCGTATGTGTGAAGCATTTTTGCCTCTACTACGTCAAAGCGATGCTGGGCGTATTGTAAATGTCTCTAGTGAAGGTGGTTCATTAACGAATATGGGAGGAGGAACACCTGCATATAGCGTCTCAAAGGCTGCGCTCAATGCCTTGACTCGTATACTTGCAGCAGAACTCGCCGGAACAGGTATTCTGGTCAATTCAATCTGCCCTGGATGGGTTGCAACGGATATGGGAGGAGCGGGAGGACGCCCTGTAGCAGAGGGAGCGGGAGGCATTGTCTGGGCGGCAACGCTGCCTAAGCACGGGCCAACGGGTGGCTTCTTCCGAGATGAGAAGCCGTTACCCTGGTAAGTAGCTGAAAGGAGAAAGAGCATGGTACAAGAGATACTCGTCATTGGTGGAACTGGACAAACAGGTCGCCACATAGTGCAAAAACTTCCGCAACATAGATATGCAGCACGAGTACTTGCGCGTCATCCAAGCGAGGCACAGAAGCAATTCAATACGCAGGTCAAGGTCATTGCAGGCGATATCACGCAAGCAGCAAGCGTCACAAACGCAATGCAAGGTGTCGCAGGCTGTATCATTATCGTCGAGTCAGCCAATTCCGACTCTGCCCCTAACAGTCCAGAACGTGTTCACTACGAAGGAACACAGCATGTACTTGCAGCGGCGGCGGGACGCATGGTACATATTGTACTAATAACGCAGATTTACGTCACGCGCCCAGAACGCTATCCAGAGGTACGTAACATCATTCATTGGCGTGGTCTCGCTGAACAAGTTGTCCGCGCAAGTAGCCTACCTTATACAATTGTGCGTCCGAGTTGGCTTACCGATGAACCAGGAGGCCGAGAGGCGATTCGTTTTGAGCAAGGTGATACGGGAGACGGACAAATTAGCCGTGAGGATGTCGCAGAGGTGTGTGTCCAATCTTTGCTCGCTCCTGAAGCACAAGGCAAGACCTTCGAGATATATAATGAATCAGGACAGCCACCGCAAGCGTGGAGTACTGTATTTCGTCAACTAGTAGGAGATGTTCAACATCAATAAGAAGCGAAATGATGGCAACATGAAGATGTATGTTGCCATCGACTTAGCTCATCCATCTACCTACACCTTGTATTGAAAAATGGATACATTCGACATATGGATTCTTCTCAAAAGAATATGAGTACACAGCAAGAGATTTCTCCAGATCGCTTAACCGCATTCAGTGACGGAGTATTTGCTTTTGCTATTACCTTGTTAGTACTAAATCTTCATGTGCCGCTTCCACAAGAGCTGGCCCCGAATAAGCATCTATTTGAAGCATTGAAGGAACAATGGCCTACCTATCTCAGTTTTCTTTTGAGTTTTCTGATTGTAGGGATTGTGTGGGGAAATCATCACACCATGTTCAGCTATATCAAACGCTCGAATCATACTCTAGTAGTACTTAATTTACTTCTGCTCCTCAGTATCGTCGTCCTTCCCTTTGTAGCTGCACTGCTTGCCCTCTACATTGGGACACCAGAGCAGCAAACGGCGGTTCTCGTCTATAGCAGTGTCTGGGCGATAGGAGGAATCTTTTATAACTTACTCTGGTGGTATGCCTCCTGGAACCATCGTTTGCTGGATCGCAACCTTCCTGAGAGAACTGTTCGCCGCTTAACGTGGCGTTATGTATTTGGTCCTCTATTTTATGTCCTTGCATTTGGGCTATCTTTTTTCTGGAACGGAATATTGGGCTTAGGTCTTTGTATGCTTCTTGCCATTACGTATCTGCTTCCAACAGTTGCAGATCGTGTTCGTAGTCCAGCATAGAATTGCCCCTATTTCTCTCTGTAAATATTTCTCACATGAGATTGCTATTTTCTGTGTACACCTCACCGCTCTACGACGTGTTAGAATGTAGAGTTACGAGAAAACGAATAGTCAGCGTAGGGAGAATAACACATGCCGAGCAACATTGTTGGATACCAGTGGCCTTTTGACGGTACGAAACGCATCGCCTTTGTCAGTGGCGACGATCATATTCATGAACTCGTCGAGCGTGGAAATCGCTGGACTGATACCGACTTAACGCAAAGTGCTAATGCGCCCACAATTCCTCTGGATGATGCAACTATGACGGGGTACGTGTGGTCGCAAGGTCATACGCAGCAAATCGACTATGTAAGCCCTGATGACAGTGCAGGTCGCATTCGTGAGTTTGTGCAACTCGAAAATCATAGCTGGAGCTATGAAGATGTGATGGACCAATATACAGGTGCGCCAGCCGCCGATGGGACCGCGCTTGTAGGCTATTCCTGGCAGGGCAATGGCACGAAGCATATTGTCTACACAAGTAGCGATGGACACATTCACGAGCTTGCTACGGGTACCGTTGGCGGCTGGCAATACACTCATATCACGGAACAAGCACATGCCTCCATCTCAGAAGGGGCAACAGTGGCGGCCTTTGCGTGGGAGGCCAATGTAACTCGACACGTTGGTTATATCAGCACTGATGGACACATTCATGAACTGGTCGCGGACAAGGACAATGCATGGAAAGATACTGATATCACTGCACATACAGGTACACCCGAAGCTAGTGAAGATTCGCCGCTTGTCGGCTATGCATGGGATGCGAATAACACGAGAAGCTTTGTATACATAGCCGATGGTGGTCGTATCTACGCGCTTGTAGCAGGAACAGATGACAAGTGGCAGTCAATCGACCTGATTGCACAGACAAATGCCCCTAAAGCTTTTGGCGTTGCCCTCGCTGGCTATGTCTGGACAACAGGCGAGACACAACAAGTTGTCTATATCAGCGAGAATCGACATGTACAAGAACTATCGGCGGGTAGAGATGGGACATGGAGCCATATTGATGTCACTCAAGCAACACACGCTCCTATCGCTCAGAACGATGTTCTTGTTGGCTTTGAGTGGACTGCATCACTCGCCAAACAGATTATCTACCTGGACACAGCGGAAAATCCTCATCTTCACGAATTGATGCTCGCACAGGGCAGTTCGTGGAAGCATACGGATGTAACTAAGCTCACAGGGGCAAGCGACCTCGTGTAGCCAAACTAGGGCACCCACAAGGGGACGCCCCTACCATACACGAATCGTCTCCACAGGCTTCCTCGTGGTATGGTAGGGGCGTCCCCTTGCGGGTGCCCTAGCCCCTTCCTTCCTACTACCACCATTCGTTATTGATTTGAATGACTTGCAGGTACAAGTCCGCCATCAAGCTCACGAATGCGTCGTGCCGCCTCGTCGCGCGTAATCTTCCCCGCCAACAATTCGTCTAACACGCTCTCGATGGTCACGGGAGGTTGCACTCCTTCCGATGTACCTAGAACGGGAGCGGCTGTCACAGGTGTACGCTTTGTCAAGTTACTAAAGAGATGTTCGCGGATAGCAGTTGTAAGGTAGAGGATGATAATAATGCTTCCCACAATGCAAGCTGCCAAGCCAGTATGAGTAGTTTGCAGCCAGTTGGGAATGGGTGAGCCGAACAGCGATGTTGTCCATGCAAACAAAGCCACAGCACCACCAATCGCAAAGGCTAGAATACCTGCACCTAGCACGGCTAACACAAACCCTCGCCTTGCTCCAGCAAACACAGCCGCCTCTGCACGATTACGACGCCACAAGTACAGGTCAAGGGGAATATAGAGCAAACCCACGAGAATAGCAGCAGTATTCTCCGCCCATATTTCGGATTGCGGTGCCGCACCACTAAGTGTACGGAACACGCTGTAGAGCAGGAATGCAAGTCCACCCCAGAAGACAAAAGCTCCAAGAATCGCGGCTATCGACATCTCGTTTGCCAATACTACGTTAGAAGCAATCAGTTCGCGCTCCGCAGCCAATTTAAGCCAGAGATGATAGATGCCTATGACGAGGATACCAAGCAGCATGAACGAGAAAAAATCATACGAACCATTTGGACCTACGACATCTTTTAGAGCAAAAGAAACTTTGAAGGCTGGCAAAAGTAGTAAGAGAACACCACGGAAAAGGCCATTTAAGAGTAGTCCGACACCAAGCGCAAGACTAGAAAAATGTAGAATAAAACGAAGCAGCTTTGAGTCATCTTTTCGTGTCAACACCCCATAGGCCAGCCAGAAAAGTATAAACCAGAGCAGTGTGATGACAAGGAAAGGAATACTCAAATTTTGACAACTGCCAGAACTTCCACAATATTCACGGATGCCTCTGCCTCCAAAAAAGACGGCATCAACCAAACCACTCATGTTGCTTTGCCACGAGAATGCAAGGAAGATGAGAAGCAGCAATTGCACACCATACACATGAAGACGTTGAAATGCCAGTGCCGCGCCCGACGTACCCTGAGTGCGCCGACGCTCTAATGCAAGCAAAGCAGCAAAAGCGAGCGTTGGAAGGGCAAATGCAAGGAATCCAACAAGTCCATATTGTCCACCGTGAGCAAGTTGTGATAGCACGCCAAAGCCGACAAGAGGTACCGCGAGCAGAATAGCAATAGCCTCTGGTATGTTCAAGAAAAACGAACGTATCGCGCTTTCTCCAGCAGCAGAGTCGTTATGCATGTCGCGGCGAATAAACCAGTAGTGCAAGCCACCAAGTAGGCCAGCAATGAGCCATGAGACAAGAGCGAACACGAGCGATTGCGTTACTTGTGCTGAACTGGGAGCAGTTTCATAAGAACTACGTAGAAACGGCGCGAATAACAATACTGTTCCTAGAAGTTGTCCTAGAGCGACAGCAGAGAAAATCAGAAGCGCAATAAAAACTGTGTAGAGGTAGAAACGATACAGGTTATGAGCCATATGTAACCTCCGAGTAGAAATCTAAAGCATAAGGTCATAAGACACTGAGCAAAGTATAGTCGTGTTCATACTTGCTTCAACGTGTCAAATGACCTATTTATTGCTACTCTTCTTTGAGATAATGGCTAAATGGTGCATCCAGCAATTCATTGGGGAGAACGCACATTGCTTCGCTCGTGCGCGGACGCGATACATCGAGTCCCTACAGGTTGCGCCTGTCCTCCACACGACGTAATTTGCCGCCTTCGCTTCTCGGTACAGTTCCAGGGGGGACAAGCGTGACGACAAGGTTCAGCCCAATTGTGTCTTTGATCAGAAACTGGATTTTGTCTCGTAGCGCGTGCATGGCATGGTCGGCGGCAATCGCGTCGTCGGTGATTACGTCTTGTGCGACGCTACGAAAGACTTCATCGGTGAGTTCCACGTTGACCTCTACCTCGTCCAGCAAGTTCACACGCTTCACAACAAGTTGATAGTGGGGTGCGACCTCTGGAATGCCCTTCAATATCTCCTCTACCTGCGTTGGATAGAGATTGACGCCGCGCACAATCAGCATATCGTCGGCACGTCCGCGAATCGCCCCCATGCGTACATGCGTCCGTCCACATGCACATTGCTCATGTGTGAGATAGGTAATGTCACCCGTCCAGTAGCGTAGAAGGGGCATAGCTTCACGCGTGAGATGAGTAAATACGAGGACGCCTTCCTTGCCATCGGGTAGAGGCTCGCCTGTGTTGGGGTCTACCACTTCGGGGTAAAAGTGATCCTCCCAAACGTGGCTTCCAGCGCGTGCCTCAATACATTCCTGCGATACACCTGGACCAATGACCTCGCTCAAGCCATAGATGTTGGTCGCTGCGATACCCAGACTTGCCTCTACAGCGTCTCGTATCGTCTCCGTCCACGGCTCTGCACCGAGCAGACCAACTTTCAGACTAATTTGCTCTGGCGAGATGTCGCGCCTCTTGAACTCTTCGCCTAATGTCTGTGCATACGAAGGCGTGCAGCAGATAACCTCTGGTTGAAAATCCAGAATGAGGGTTATCTGCCGTTGCGTCGCACCGCCTGATACGGGTACGACTGTCATGCCAAGCCGCTCACCGCCATAATGAATGCCAAGCCCGCCCGTAAATAGTCCATAGCCATAGGCATTGTGTAATATCATGCCGGGTTTAGCACCAGCCGCCGCCAGCGAACGAGCGTTGACCTCGGCAAAAACGTCTATATCGTTCGGCGTGTAGCAAACAACGGTTGGTTTACCTGTAGTGCCACTACTCGCATGAATACGCATTAAATTCTCGCGTGGAACAGCAAGCAATCCAAAGGGATAATAGTCGCGCAACGTCTGCTTTTTAGTGAAAGGAAGCTTAGTCAAGTCTTCAATCGAACGAATATGTTCTGGCTTGATACCAGCACGGTCAAGCGTTTCTTTGTAGTAGGGCACCTGATGATAGACGTACTCTACAATATTATGTAAACGCTTGCTTTGCAATGCTCGCAATGACTCGCGCGGCATTGTCTCTATCTCAACGTTATACATTGGAGTACCTCTTCATAAGGTCTTCACGCACAGGACTGAACGACTCGATCAATTCGCATGCCGCGAGAGCTTTCACTGAATGTACGACATCGCCCGGAATGACAACTGCGTCTCCCGCTTGAAGTGTCTGCTTCTCGTCACCAATCGTAAATTCCGCTTCGCCTTGTAATACAACAGAAATTTGCTCATTGGGATGCGAATGCGGAGCAGCCATTGCGCCCTGCGCCATCTCTACACGCATCACCATAGACTGTTTACCAGCGAGAATTTGTGCGTCGATGCCTGGGAAGAGTTCCATCTTTTTTTCGTCAAAGAGATGTGTCGTTTGCATGCATTCCTCGTTTTCTCGTTACAATAGGGGCCAGGACGCCCTGGCTTACCATAGACCGCCTTCTCAGATAGTATAACCTATTTTGCGTGGTAGGATATCTCGCCAAAAACACGCCGATTTTTCTCTGTCATTCGTCTAGTGTAATATAAGGACATTGATGTCATTGCATTTAGCTGAGGATTATGTTATGTATACTATCTTTTCTCCACATACCTTTATTTTTCTCTCTCTTTTCTCGACACTACCAGATATTTTTCTCGTTGCGCTAGGTGGCGTATGTGCGTTCTTGCTCACCTATGTCTTCACTTTTGGCGTTATTCTTCTCTGTCGTAAGTTCGGTTTTTTTGATGCGCTAGAGGAGCGCAAGATTCACAAGAAACCTGTCCCCCGTCTCGGCGGCATCGCTATCTTTGCCGCATTTCTCGTCGTCTCGTTGCTTGTGTATACGCCATCGCTTTCGCTCGGAAATATGCAAGTTGAGAGCATTTTTGGACACGTATACTCCAAAGAATTGGTCATTTATACGCTTTTCTTGCTGGCGTCGCTACTGATTGTCGCGGTTCATGCCTATGACGATGTAAAAGGACTCAAACCGCTGCCCAAGCTGATTGCTCAGACGTGTGCGGTTCTCATACTGCTTGGACCCGGCTTGCACTCGTTTCACGGCGTCCTCTTCTTTGGCGTCAACAATCCATTTGTACATGGTCCAATAGCTCATAATCCTGCATTGCCCTGGTATCAGCAACCCGAACTCACACTGTTTATCACGAAGCCTGATGTATCGCTACTGGCTATTCCAGCGGTTGCGTTTACATGGTTTTGGATTGTGGGCATGATGAACACCATCAATTTCATTGATGGTCTCGATGGTTTAGCTCCAGGCATTGTCGCAATCACAGGACTCTTCATCACTGTCATTAGCTGGACAATGGGGCAGAACAGCATCGCTATTCTCTCCGCTATATTTACGGGAGCAGTCGCAGGTTTCTTGCCGCACAACTGGAATCCGGCGAGAATTATCATGGGCGATAGCGGCTCGCAATTTCTTGGTATCGCACTTGCGGTACTGGCGATTATGGGCGGGGCAAAGTTCGCGTTGATTTTGATGATTCTGGGTATTCCAATTCTCGATATCGCATGGGTGATGGTTAATCGCATACGGCGTGGTCAGCATCCAATGAAGTTCGATGTACTGTATCTACACTATCGACACACACATCTGCATTATCGGCTACTGTTCGGCGGTTTGAATGCGAGGCAGATTTGCTATATCCTGTATAGCGTCATCTTTGTCTTTGGCCTCTTAGCTCTACAACTTCCTCATCTCTATAAGCTTGTCGGCTTTGCCCTCGTTGGCATAACCATGATGGCTCTGTTGCTATGGAGTACGCAGTTGCAAAAGAGGGAGGGAAGATTGACAAATGTAGAGGCGGGCAAGCAATAAGAAAGAAGCAATCCAATTTCCAAGACGCCGCGGCGTCTTGGAAATTGGATTGCTTCTTTCTTATTTTGCACTGCCACAGTCGTAGAGTGAACCGCTACCTGCTCCAAAGCCACGCCCTGGATTTTGCGTACTGGATGCTGATGTTTGCCATGAACTAGAAGGCACAACGGAGCAATTTTGCGTGACCCAGCTAGAGAGTGAACTTTGTGTACCACCGCCGAAGCCGCCTTCTTCGATGCGCTCTCGAATCGCTGGAGGCAAATCTTCAAGAAACGAGCCTTGCCCACGAGAGAAGCCTCCACCACTCAACAGGAAGTAGCGTACAGTTCCATTAGCAGCGAGAGCGGCGAGTTGATTCTGAGTAAGAATGGGATCGCTTCCACTAAAGCCACCTAACGACATTACGGGTTTGTTAGTTGCGAGAATGATCGAATCGCCAGTCATCGAACTTGGAACGGCGACGAGGTACTTTGCATTGCCTTGATGCGACTCAAGGTAGTTTATCAATGCTGTGTTGGTGGAAGTTGTATTGTCGGCTCGTCCCCCACCAAAGCCGCCTGTTCCACTGGGTCCAGCGGTCGGAATTTGCGACTCGGTATTCTGTAGTACAGAGATGGTAGACCATACCGCAGGTGTTAGCATGAGCGCAATCAAGGCGAGGGCTAGCACACCTTGCAGCGTGTAACGCATGCCACCTTCGCTATTGTTGAAGCGGCTCACGATGCGTGGGAAGAGATGCACAGCAATTAGCACGACAGCGACAAGAAAACACGGAATGGCAATCAGAGGAACCAGCCATGTTCCCCATGCCGGATTGCTCATGATGATATGGATTTGTTCAAGGGCAGTGGCAAGTAGCGCGAGAGGAAGTAACCAACCGCGCCAACCGTGTTGTCGATAGTCGTTCCACATCACGACCACTCCGATACCAAAGAGAGCGCAAACTGCAGGAGCCATCATCGTCAGGTAATACTGGTGAAAGAAGCCTGCGACGCTAAAGAAGACGCCCATTGTTAGCAACCAGACGCCCCACAGAATGAGCGACTTTTGTTGTACATCTTCTTGAAAGCGGGGTCGTCGTTGCCATGCCAATGCGAGCATACCCAATAACGCCATAGGAAGTAGCCAGACGATTTGTCCGCCCAAAGGCTCGTTGAAGAGACGCAAGGGACCAGCCGCCCCTGTGTTGAACATACCACCGCCATCAACCTGCGAGAACTGCCCATTTGCCCCATCACGATTTGTGCCCCTACCTGTACCATTGCCAGCGCCTCCAAATGGAGGAGTACCGATTGGCGGTGTGCCAGCCTGTCCACTTCTTCCGTTCGTTGTTCCTGCTCTGCGTCCACCGAAGATGTTACCGAGTAAACGGTCAATACCGTTGTAACCAACAGCCAAGCTTAATTCGGAGTTGTCCTGTGTAGAGTCCACATAGGGACGCATCGAAGCAGGAGTAAGGTCCACAATGACGACCCAGGATAACGAAATTGTGAGCATAACAAGAAGCGCAAGGGCAAGATGCCAGATGCGCGTCCATAGTGTTCTAGGAGCAGCAAGTATGTATAATGCACCAAAGGCGGGAATGACAAGATAAGCCTCCGCCATTTTGATGTTAAAGCCGATGCCTACAAGGGCAGCACAAAGCAGAAGCCAGCGCAATTTACCTGTCTCTGCCGCGCGTATAACCGCCCATGCGCCGATGAGCATGGTCAGAGCAAGAGTGCTATCAATCGTGTTGTTGCGGTTGGTAATGACACTAATTGGGCTAATTGCCAGTGCAAGTGCAGCCAGCAAACCAGCGACAACACCGAAATGCCGACGTACCAGCACATAAAGAAGCCAAACCGATAATACACCCGCCAGTGCTTGTGGCAAATAGACGCTAAAAGGAGTAAAGCCAAAGATTTTAGTGCTGATAGTCTGTAACCAGAAGCCTAGTGGAGGTTTATCGAGCGTCACAAAGCCGCCCGGATCATAGGAGACGAAGAAAAAATTATGTAAACTGTCTCCCATGCTACGCACACCGGCGGCATAAAAGGCATTACCGAAGCCATTTTGTCCCAATTGGTAGAAGTTCATAAAGAGTGAGAGTACAATAATAGCACCGAGCGCAATGCGGTTCCATAGAGGAGGCAATTGTCGTGCAATAGGCGATGGCACAACGGGTGCTGGTAATGGAGATAGTGACGTATCCAGGGTGTCCGCCATAATGAATATTCTCCTGCAAGAATTTCTTTATAAGATGCATGTATTTCTTTTCAAACTCACGTCATCTTTAATTTTTAGTTTATAGAAAACGCCTGTTTAGAACAGGCTATGGCATAAGTATAGACGAGGCGTTTAAGAAAAACGTCAAGAAGATTTAAGGAGAGTGTAAAGTTTGAGTAGCCAATTCAAGAGCAACACGACAATTCTTCTGTGAAAAATTGTCGTGTTGCTCTTGAATTGGCTAGCAGACATGTGCTTTGACTTAAAAATTTTCTGGCTGCTCGCCAGCGTGTTGCGTCATGAAGAGTTGAGCGATATCGGTCGGCAACTGCGAGATGAGATGCTCCAAGGCACCGAGAGAAACGCCCTCACTTATCGTATTAGCCACAACGCTTGCATGTCGTCCAGCGACATCAGGAGTTACGCCTTCGCGGTCACTCACGCGCTGAATGAAGTCGTTCAGGGTAAAGCGGTCTGCGATGCCGCCAATAAAGGGTTGCTGCATGTAAACGGTGACTTCTGGCGGCAATTCTGAGGAAAAATTGAGAGCCTCACCCTGCGTCAAGTGTTCGGAAAGTGTTTCAAGCGTTGCTCTCAGCGCATCCTGCGCTTCTAAGCGCGAACTCAAATTCGCACGGTGCATCACCGTTTTAATCATTTCTTCGTATTTCATCGCGTCCTCCAAACGTATCTTTATAGAAAGATGTATGGTACTACTTTGTTTACGTCTTTGCCTTAACAATGGTGACATGCACATTTCTTCTCGTAGATTAAGGATGGCTCTCCTCCCACTCCACCTTGTTGTAGTAGTGTACCGCCTGTGGGTCATCTGCCGAAGTGCGACCCACTGCGATCCACTCGTAGCGCAGAATTAAGCCACCGATAAGGACAAGCGTGGAGACAAGGATGTTCGTGGCGCGCGAAGTAGCTCTGCCACTCAGCTTGAAACCTAGCTTGACAAGTAGAGGAAGCAGTAAGCCACTTATTACAGTGCCACCAATGAAAAGGCCACCAGTTCTGCCTTCCACCAGAGGTTTGCCGAGCGGTCCGAGTGTGGGAATGAGCGATGCAAGTATACCCGCCTCTGTGGTCATCGTGATAATTTCGGCACGATCCAGGCGTTCGAGCGTATCACGATGGGGACGACCAAGTGAGAGTAACAGTGAAATAGCGGAGAGACCTGTTGAGAACGCGGATGTGAGAAAGAGGGGTCCTAGCAGGTGTTTTGCGCGTGCCCAGATCGGGACAGCCGTTGATGAGAGCAACACACCTGTATACGAGCCAACGACCAAGCCGAAGAAACTGCCAATTACGCCAATGACCTTTACAGGTAGTGCCTTCGCTAA
>CAXUGH010000115.1:12787-14783 GCA_964250365.1 uncultured Ktedonobacteraceae bacterium | reverse complement strand
TTTTAATGGGTATGGATAATTTTTTTTTTGCAAAACTTAAAACGGGTGTAAATGGGGCCACGCAACGCTCCCCTGTTTGCCTTCCCACCATTTCCACCGTTTCAATAAGGATGGAAGGCGCGAAACGCTAGCGTTCTCTACAACGTGTTATTGATGTCCAATTCTTATTGTCGCAAAAGAGAAAGAGAAAAAATATATGGGAACAGCACAATCAACGATAAGAAATTTTCAGAATACACATACACAGGGCGATCAAAATGTTGTCACGCGCAACGTTGGACAGACCGAACGTTGGCTCTCTGGCATCGTGGGAGGAGTATTAGCTGCATATGGCGTTTCGCGTCGGGATTGGCTCGGCTCTGGTATAGCAGTGCTTGGTAGTGCATTGTTCTATCGTGGGGCAAGCGGTCACTCTTTTCTTTATCAAGCCATAAATATTAGCACTGCTGAGCAACAACCAAATTTTGCACCTGGAATTCCAAAGACGGTATCGAGCATTCCGGGCAAGCGTGGTGTACGGGTACAACGCTCAATGACGGTCAATCGTTCGGCGCAAGACTTGTTCAACTACTGGTACGACATCGAGAAAGCTCCGTTGTATATGGATTATATCCAATCGGTATTGAGAACGGGTGAACGCACGTCGCACTGGATCGCGCAGGGACCAGGAAACAAAACGATTGAATGGAACTCCGAACTGCTAGAAGTGGTGCCGAATAAGTCAATTTCCTGGCATGTACATGGTAAACCTACGACTGCGAATGCTGGTAAAGTGAGCTTCGATTCCGCACCCGACGGACTTGGCACTGTGGTTACGCTCGAACTTGATTTTCTGCAATTCCAGGGGGCATTTGGTACAGGCATCGGCAATATTCTAGGACATATTCCTGAAAAGCAGGCACTAGAGACATTGCGCCACTTCAAAGAATTGATGGAGGCAGGCGAAATAGCAACCATCAAGGGACAAACAACGGGTGAGGGTATAAAGAACAAAGCGGGTCGAAACTAGGCTAACGTAGAAAGTAGAGAAGAATAGATGAAAGCATTATGCTGGTATGGATCGCACAAAGTTCGTGTAGAGCATGTGCCAGACCCAGAAATTATCAATCCGCGCGATGCGATTGTAAAGATAACAACAACCGCCATTTGTGGCTCTGACCTGCACCTGTACGATGGCTATATTCCCGCGATGGAAAAGGGCGACATTCTGGGACACGAGTTTATGGGTGAGGTGGTTGAGGTCGGCAAAGGCGTCGAGAATTTACGGAAGGGCGACCGTGTAGTAGTTCCCTTCACCATTGCCTGTGGTCGCTGCTCTAACTGTCAAAAGGGATTGGTTGCCCTGTGCGATAACTCTAATCCTAACGCATGGCTTGCGGAGTCGCTGTATGGCTACTCGGCATCGGGTCTCTATGGATATTCGCACATCTATGGCGGCTATGCAGGTGGACAGGCGGAGTATGCACGTGTGCCATTCGCTGATTTTGGTCCCATCAAGGTACCGGATGAATTGACCGATGAGCAGGTGCTTTTCCTCTCCGACATTTTTCCGACGGGCTATATGGCGGCGGAAAATTGTAATATTCAGCCCGGCGATACGGTGGCTGTGTGGGGTTGCGGACCCGTTGGACAATTCGCCATTCAAAGCGCATACATGCTAGGGGCGGAACGCGTTATCGCGCTTGACCGTTTTCCCGAACGGCTTCGCATGGCGGCGGAGCAGAGCAAGGCCGAGGTTTTCAACTATGATGGCGTCGATGTCGTGGAGGTTCTCAAACAGATGACTGGTGGGCGCGGTCCCAACGCCTGTATTGATGCAGTAGGCTTAGAGGCGCATGGCATGAGCATAGATGCTATCAATGATACCGCCAAGCAGAAGACACGCTTAGGCACCGACCGTCCACATGTGCTACGGCAGGCGATTCAGGCATGTGGCAAAGGCGGCACCGTTTCTATTCCAGGTGTGTACGGTGGTTTTCTCGATAAGATACCGTTC
>CAXUGH010000115.1:0-12777 GCA_964250365.1 uncultured Ktedonobacteraceae bacterium | reverse complement strand
GGCCTTTGCGAAGGGCTTGACGTTCAAGATGGGGCAGACGAATGTACACAAATACCTGCACCCTCTAATGGAGCGCATTCAGAAGGGCGATATCGACCCCTCATTTTTGATTACGCATAGAATGAGTCTCGATGATGCACCACATGGATACGACATCTTCAAACACAAAGAAGATGATTGTATTAAGGTCGTGCTGAAACCTTAGAGCTATAGTTCAGAAGAAAACACAGGACGAAGCGGGAAAGTTGCAACTTTCCCGCTTCGTCCTGTGTTTTTCTTCTGTGAGATATGTTTATCTCTTACCGTATATATATTATTAGTGGTATAAAGTATGTCTTCTCTTTTTATTTCAATAGGTTCTTTTGCAGCTATTTCATCAAAATTTGAAAAGAGGTTTCTATGGCACGTTTGACTCCTATACGCGATGAACGTGGCACAACCCCTGCAATTCGGCGGTCATCTTCGGCTCCTCCTCTTGCCTCGACTGTTGTACTAGCACGCTGGCGACTACGCAACACGTTGGGAATGTTGCTTATCACAGGGTTAGGTATGGTAGCGGCTGTGATGCTGGTGTGTGCTGTACCGCTCTATTCGCAAATCTCCACAACAGCAGGATTACATAGCGTTTTTACTGCGACTCCCGATAGCCCTGTTCTGCAGGTGCATACGTCTATTGGCGGTATCTCAGCTCAGGTTGTGCAGGAGGCACGTAAACGCATCGAGCCAATTGCACAGCAACCGCTCGCAGCGTATCTAGCTCAAGATAATCAATTCTCGATACAGTCGCAGGGCTTTCAAATGTCGTCGCCTAAGCCGAAGAACGCCGTCGATTCTTTGAGTTTGCTTGGCTATGAGATGAATCAGGCTGCTTCTCATATACATTTACTCGCAGGACGCTTGCCACAGGCACAAAGCAACGAACTTGAGGGCGTAGTTACTCAACAGACTGCAGGCAATCTGCAAGTGCAAGTTGGGTCAATTATTCTACTGAAGTTTCAGGCATATACCACTGCCAAAACCAGTAGCTCTACACAGGTTATTATAGAGACACAATTGCCACTTCATATAGTCGGTATCTATGCTCCTACTGTTGCAAATGATGTATTCTGGCATGAAATCGCTCTAAATCCGGTTGTGCGTCAACAAGAGAAGCCAGCCGATGTAGTAAGTTATACAACACTTGTTTCTAACGAGGAATTGATAAGTGCAGCAGCAAATACTATTCCTGCTGCACAAAGAGACGTTTCAAGTGGCGTCGTCTTTTCTTCATTGATCGCAGATTTTTACTGGTACTACCGTCTGAATGCACAAAAGCTTACGATAGCGAACGAGGATGATTTACAAAATAGCCTACAAGTGGCGCAGGGACATATCGCCGATGACTATGGTAAGGTGCAGGAAAGCCCTGATTATCCTTATATCGTGAGCGCAGATATCAGTGGTCAGGTTCTTAGTACCTACGAAGGACCAGGAACGCTAGAGCGTTTCCGTAATCGCGTTGATGTGGCTCTCATTCCCGTTACAATTCTAATGATTGAGGCAGTCGCGCTGATACTCTTCTTTATTGGCATGATGGCGGAACTTCTGGTTGAGCGTCAATCGGATGCCATCGCCGTTTTGCGTAGTCGTGGTGCAAGTCGTCGTCAAGTCTTTGGTTCGTTCTTGACGCAGAGTTTAGGACTTGGACTTGTCGCCTTTATTCTCGGTCCATTGCTGGCACTGCTCGCTGTCTATCTACTTGTACAGCGTATTCTCGGCGGCCTGGGACAATCGGCATTAAATGCGTTGACGAGCGACCCGCAAGGCACTCTCCTTCTCTTATTGACATATGCCGCTATCGCCGTGCTGATTGCTATTCTTGCCATGAGCCTCTCAATTTATCGCGCTGTAGGTGTTGATGTGTTGGCACTACGTCGTGCCTCGGCTCGTTCGCATTCGCAGTCATTGTGGCAACGCTTCAATCTGGATATTGTCGCGGCGGTTGTGGCAATAGCGGGCTATGTTATCTCGCTCTACATCAATACATTGCCAGGACTAGATGCACAGACGCGTGTGCTTGTGCAGTCACCACTAGCTTTGATCGCGCCAACCTTCCTGCTGCTAGCGGGTATTCTTGTATTGCTGCGTATCTTTCCGCAACTATTGCGTCTCGGAGCAACGCTGGCAACTCGTGGACGTGGTGCCTCGGCTGTACTCGCGCTGGGGCAGATGTCACGCGCCCCACGTCAATCGGTGCGTATGGCTCTCTTACTGGCACTTGCCACCGCGTTTGCCATCTTCTCTTTAGTCTTTACTGCATCGCAGACACAACGTATTCTCGATGTCGCCGCCTATCAAACTGGAGCGGATTTTAGTGGCACTATACCCGATGCGATAACAGCTCAGGATGTCACGCACGATAGAGCAGCCTTAAAGAGTATTCGTGGCGTCACCTCATTTACACTTGGTTACACGCGTCATGCTACGACGGTAGGACAGGATACGTTACCCGTCGAAATTCGCGCCGTAGACGCAAATACATTCGCGCAAAGTGCCACATGGAATGACTCATCAGCATCTCTTGCACTCCTCATGCAGCAACTCTCGGCGCGACGTTTTCGGGCGCAGGTGAGTACTATTCTACCTGCCGTCGTCGATGCCCTTACATGGAAACGGCTTGACCTCTCTGTTGGGACGATGTTTAGCTTAACGGCAGCACCTGCAACCGATACCAGCGATGGTAGCATCTCCTTTGTTGCAATGGCGGAGGTGCAGCACATTCCAACGATCAATGATAGCCTTGAGCCAGGAGATAGCAACGGTTCGCCACTCTCCGGCGGTGTGATCGTAGACTACTCAAGTTATCAAGTTGCCTACAAGGTAGCGAGTAACCAGCCTCTACCAATCAATTATGTATGGTTACGTACCAGTGACGATGCTACGTCCATTGCTAATGTACGCAACGCGCTCACGAAAAACGCGCCGCAGGTCAACCCTCTGCTTGACCGCCGTGCGCTTATCGCGGATTTGAGTAGCGACCCTCTCACGCTCGATCTGATTGGCGAACTCGCATTGGCGGCCTCGACTGCTCTACTGCTTGCATTGTTAGGCAACTTGCTCGCATCGTGGTTGAGCGCACGCAATCGCGTCACCAACTTTGCCTTGTTGCGCGCATTGGGAACTGGTCCACGTCAGGTCGCAAGCGTATTGACGTGGGAGCAGGGCATTACATATATTACCGCACTTGTGCTAGGCGTACTATTTGGAGCCTTGCTTGCGCTTACCGTCATTCCTGCGCTCGTCTTTACCAGTGTTCCCTCGAACGGTCCTACCAGCGGTACAGGCAACGGTGAATTTTATGCTCTCCAACACATCCTGCCTGTACAAATTATTGTTCCACCATCGTTGATTCTTGCCCTCGTTGTTCTTGTCGTAATCTGTCTAGTCACACTTGGTATGATGGTGCGTGTGGTGACGAAGCCTGAACTGAGTCAAGCACTGCGCTTGAACGAGGATTGAGAGGAGGTCAGAATGGCACGTTCACAATCGACGCGAACAACACGCATGCGCGGAGCAATCGTGACCTCAACGGCAACGCTTGCTATATGGCGTTTGCGGCGTATGTGGGGCATGCTCTTCATAACGGAACTAGGTATGATCGCCGCTGTGTTGTTGATATGTGCTGTGCCACTCTACTCGCAGATGACATTGACGGCGGGACTACGGGACGTGCTGACTGCTGATCGTGATAGTGCAACATTAGGTGCAAATTTACATCTTAATTCTGCATCAAGCTACTCAGTAAGTGACGGCACCTATGATGTAAACAAATCTATACAAGACGCTGGACTTCAAAACTACATGAATGGCTCTCCGCAGTTCGTAGTGGAATCGGAAAAGCTCAATTTCATTAGCCCAATACCGCCTAATGTGTCTGATACACTTCAGCTTGAAGGGTACGATATGAAGGCGGCAACTAAGCATACAAAGATGGCGCAAGGTCGCTTACCGGACCCGCAGAGTACAGTCCTTGAAATTGTGTTAATGCCAGAAGTAGCGTCAGCATTGCATGTTAGTGTTGACTCTACTATCACCGTACAAACCACGATATTTACGATGCAGGACAAGACACCTGTACAAAAGGCATATCCTTTGCCGCTACATGTAGTGGGTATCTTCACGGCTGATCTCGCAAATGACTTGTTCTGGCACGGCAACAATGTCAATTTCAGCCTTGTCAAACCCGGCAGACCGCCAGAATTGAGTACAAGGGCGTTAGTTTCAAGCGATGCCTTTTTCGCACAAGTCTCTAAGCTTGATAGTACGTATGTAGGTTCGGCTGATGTGGCGAATCTTGTCTGGTACTACCAGCTCAACACTTCACATCTTGCGATAAGTCAATTGGATGATCTTCTCACTCGTTTAGGAACATGGCAGGATATCTTGGCTTCGGGACAATTTGCCCTGAACGATATCCCTTACTACGGACTTTTTGTACCGCAAGGAGATGTACTAAGTCACTCGACTACTCAAGGTACATTGGAGCGGTATCGCGCCCGCATTGATGTGCTACAAATTCCCAACGGACTTGTGCTATTCCAGATTATGGCTCTGGTGCTGTTCTTTATGGGGATGATGGCGGAATTGCTGGTAGAGCGTCAAACCGAGACTATTGCCATTCTCCGCAGTCGTGGTGCGAATCGACTGCAAATCTTTGGCTCATTTATGACACAAAGTATTGGCTTAGGGATTGTCGCGCTGCTGGTGGGACCACTACTGGCGTTGTTTGCGGTCAGCTTCATGACGCAGCACACGCTATCGGCGCAAGATTCAACGGTACTCAATGTTATTACCAGCAATCCTATGCGTAGTTTGTATGGAGTACGCAATTATGCGCTAGCGGCTGTGTTGCTCACGATTGCGGCAATGGGATTAGCAATTTATCGTGTGGTGGGAATGGATGTGTTGGCACTACGTCGTGAGTCGGCACGCTCAACGGGAAAACCGCTCTGGCAGAGGCTCAACCTTGATATTTTCGCTATCGTTATTGCGATTGCGGGCTATTTTGTCTCGCAGTATGTGTCAGGATTGCAAGAACTGGACTTACAGGCGAGTGACTTGATTGCCTCTCCGCTGGCCTTAATCGCACCCTTATTTCTCGTCATTGCTGGTGTGCTGTTGGTGTTGCGTCTCTTTCCATTGCTCTTGCGCTTCGGCTCCTCGTTCGCAACACATGGACGTGGGGCGTCGGTTATGCTTGCGTTGGGTCAAATGGCGCGTGCGCCGCGTCAGGCGATGCGTATGACGCTGCTGCTTGCGTTGGCAAGCGCGTTCGCTATCTTTGCGTTGGTCTTTACCTCGTCGCAGGAGCAACGTGTCTATGACCTCGCGGCCTATCGCATAGGTTCAGATTTCAGCGGTGCCATCTCCGATGACTCATCTCAGAGTATTCAGGAGCAGACGACCGATTTTGTGCAACGAACACATGGCGTGCTTGCTGCAACCTTTGGTTATACGGGAAGTGCAAGAATAGACTCAGTAAGAGATAAAGGCTCCTTCGAGGTGCGCGGCGTCGATGCAGACACGTTCGCGCGGACGGCGACCTGGGTACAGACAAACTCAATGCAATCGCTCTCCTCTTTGATGCAGATGTTGGTTGCGCGACGAGGCGATGTAGCCAAAAATCATCTCCTACCTGCTCTCGTCGATGCGACATTATGGCAACAGCTTCGGTTGTCGGTTGGCACACACTTTTTGTTGCATATGGACGACTTCAACGGGAGACAAAAGGACACAATTACCTTTATTGCATTAGCCGAAATTCAGCATACGCCTACTATTCAAGGGAGAGGACTGCTCTTCGACTATCAAAGTGGCGATAGTATTTACCACTCTGTCTTCGGTACTTCCTTAGCACGTAACTATATATGGGTTAAGACGAGCGACAATCCCGCTGCGATTGCCGGTGTGCGTAACACCTTAGCAACGTCTCAATTACGCATTTTCCAACTTGGAGATAGACGTGAACTCGTCAAAAAGCTAAGTACCGATCCACTGTATCTGGATTTAATAGGCGTCCTAGCGTTGGGTGCGATAACCGCCCTGTTATTGGCTCTGGTCGGTAGTTTGCTAGCCTCGTGGTTAAGCGCACATAATCGTATAACTCATTTCGCTGTACTGCGAGCATTAGGAACGAGTGTTAAACAGGTTGCGAGAGTGCTGACGTGGGAGCAAGGGATTACCTATATTCTCTCAGTTATACTTGGAATTGTCTTTGGTGTGGTGCTGTCTGTAACCGCTATTCCGTCGCTGGTGTTTAGCAGCGTACCAACAACGGGTTTGACAAGCGAGAGTAGTAGCGACCAGTTTTACGCGCTCCAACATATCATCCCAATACAAATAACGGTTCCAGAAAGTCTTGTTGTCGCTTTTGTTATGCTCATCTGTATTTGTAGTATTGCGCTCTGGACGATGGTGCGTGTGGTAACACAGCCAGCACTACAGCAGATGTTGCGCTTGAACGAGGATTGAGAGGAGGTCAGAATGGCATATACAAAATCGGGACGAACAAGAATGCGTGGGGCAATTGTGACCTCGACAGCAACACTTGCTGCGTGGCGTCTACGGCGCATGTGGGGCATGCTCTTCATCACGGGACTGGGCACGGTTGCCGCCGTGATGCTGGTGTGTGCCGTGCCGCTCTACTCACAGGTGGCGTTGACGACCGGAGTGCGTGATGTGTTAAGAGCCACACGTGATAGCGCGACACTTCAGGCAAGCGCGAATGTTGCATCTTTTTCACGTGATTCTCTTGCAAACATTGGAAATGTTTTGGATTTTTCTCTGCAGGACGCGGGGCTAAAAAGCTACATTGACGGTTCTTCACAATTTGTACTGCAAACGGAGGAATTACCTGTTGTAAAGCCGACATTAACTAATTCATCAAATTCGATGGCTCTCAGAGGCTATGATATGAAGGTGGCGGCGAGGCACGTAAAAATAGTACAAGGTCGTCTCCCGAATGTACAAAGCAAAAACGTTGAGGTTGCTCTGACTCCCGATACTGCATTAGGTTTCCATGTTACTGTCGGCTCTACTCTTCTAGTGCAATTTCACATGCAGGTGCTAAATGGGCTGTTGCTTGACGATAAGCAAGCTTTATTGCCGCTACATGTAGTAGGTCTCTACACAGCGGATGTAACAAACGATGTGTTCTGGCATGGAAACGATGTAAACCTTGCCTCTGAGCCTGGGAGACCGCCGACAGTACATGGAACCGCGTTAGTTTCAAGTGATGCCTTTCTCTCACTGCTACCTCAGCTCTATAATGGTTTTCAAAATTCACCAGACTTGGTAGACTTCACCTGGTACTATTCACTGAATACTTCGCATCTTGCGATAGGGCAACTCGATGATCTCATTGCTCGTTTGGGAGCATGGCAAGATACGAACAATGGAACAGAATATGATATAACCCAATTTCCTTTCATCCAAACTGTGACATTACAGGGCGACGCACTTAGTCATCCACCAGTCCAGAGTACACTGGAGCGATATCGCGCCCGTATCGGAGTGCTACAAATTCCGAATGAACTGGTGTTGTTTCAGATTCTGGCTCTAGTGCTGTTCTTTGTGGGGATGATGGCGGAATTGCTGGTTGAGCGTCAAACGGAAACTATCGCCATTCTCCGCAGTCGCGGCGCGAATCGGCTGCAAATATTTGGCTCTTTTATGACGCAAAGCATTGGTTTGGGCATTGTTGCGTTGTTTGTGGGACCTGTATTAGCGATATTCGCGATCAACTTGATGGCACAACGCACCCTTTCATCACAAGAACAAGATGCTCTCAATATCATCTGGCGCGATCCTTTTGCTACTCTGTACAGCCTACGTACCTATGTGCTTGTCGCGGTATTGCTTACGATTGTGACGATGGGCTTCTCGATCTATCGCACGGTAGGGATGGATGTGCTGGCGATTCGCCGCGAGTCGGCACGCACAACGACGCGTCCGCTCTGGCAGAGGCTGAATCTTGATATTCTCGCCATCATTATCGCAATTACGGGGTATTTCGTCTCGCAGTATCTCTCAGGTATACAAGAACTGGATATACGAGCCAATGCGTTGATTGTCTCGCCACTCGCCTTAATCACGCCGCTCTTTCTCGTGCTTGCTGGAGTGTTGCTCGTATTACGCATCTTTCCATTGCTCTTACGACTCGGCTCCTCGTTTGCAACGCGTGGACGTGGGGCACCGGCTATGCTTGCGCTGGGACAGATGTCGAGGGCACCCCGTCAGGCGATGCGTATGACGTTGCTGCTTGCGTTGGCAAGTGCATTCGCTATCTTCGCATTGGTCTTCACCTCGTCGCAGGAGCAACGGGTGTACGATATTGCAGCCTATCAAGTAGGAGCGGATTTCAGCGGTCCTATCTCCTACGACTCACCACTGAGCGTTGGAGATCAGACACATGAATTTGTGCAACGGACACGCGGCGTTCTCTCCGCAACGCTCGGCTATGCTGCAAACGCGTCAACCAGTGGCAGGGCGGGTGGAACACCTTTTGAGTTGCGGGGAGTCGATGCCGATACGTTCGCACAGACCGCGACGTGGACATCGGCAAATTCGACGCAATCGCTGCCCTCTTTGATGCAGATGTTAGTTGCGCGGCGAGGCGATGTGGCGAAAAACCATGTACTGCCAGCCCTTGTCGATGCGGCAACATGGCAGCAACTTCATCTATCGGAGGGCGCACATTTCTCGCTGTATACGAATGATTCTAGTGGAATACACACAGGTGCGATTACCTACATTGCCATTGCCGAGATCGAACGGATTCCCACCGTGCAAAGCAATGGTTTGCTCTTCGATTATCAAAGCGGCGATTTGCTCTATCACCGAATCACCAGCGGTTTCCTGGCGCGTAACTATCTATGGGTCAAGACGAGCGACGATCCCGCTGCGATTGCGAGTGTGCGTAACGCCTTGATAACAGTTCAGCCGCGTATTGTGCAACTTGAGGATAGACGTGCTTTTGCCACTAAACTAAGTGCCGACCCGCTGTACTTGGATTTAATTGGTGTGCTGGCAATAGGCGCGATAACTGCTTTGTTACTTGCTTTGGTGGGCAACTTGCTTGCCTCGTGGCTCAGCGCACGCAATCGCGTGACCAACTTTGCTGTGTTACGTGCTTTGGGAACAAGTTCCGAGCAGGTGGCGAAAGTGCTGACGTGGGAACAAGGAATTACCTATATTGTCTCAATCGTATTGGGAATTGTCTTCGGGACATTGCTCTCTATAACAGCTATTCCATCGCTTGTGTTTAGTAGTGTGCCAACGACAGGGTTGACGAGCGAGAGTAGTAGCGATCAGTTTTACGCGCTCCAACACGTCATTCCAGTACAAATAACGATTCCAGCAAGTCTTGTACTCGCATTTGTTCTACTTATTAGTATTTGTATCGTCGCGCTCTGGACGATGGTACGTGTGGTAACGCAACCGGCATTGGGACAAATGTTACGCTTAAATGAGGATTGATTGAATACAGGGAGACCGCAAGAGTCTCCCCTACATTTCACGTTATCCCTTATATGTAGGGGAGACCCTTGCGGTCTCCCTGCTACAAAGGAAATATATATGGCTAATTCATTTGCATCGGTGGTAACGCTCGCCTCCTGGCGACTACGGCGCACATGGTTTCTGTTGCTGATTACCACGCTTGGCATGATTGCCGCCGTTGTCGTTACCTGTGCCGTACCGCTCTTCTCTACAATCACGACAACGGAAAGTCTACGCAATACCTTGAGGGCACAGCCATACAGTTCACAAATCGAATTTGATACGAATCCGATAGGTCTCTCTTCACGCCTCGTGCATGACGTACAGAAGCAGGTCGATGCTCCATTTCAGCAAAACCTGGGTAAGTATATGTCTACTCCTACACAAGTAGGGCTTACCGCCGAAAATGTGAGCATTGTGTCACCAAAGCCACAATTAGGTTCGGCAGGTTACGAGTTGCACGTTCAGGCAGCTCCAATAACGCAGTTGTCGGCACATATCACATTGCTACAAGGCCGCTTGCCGCGTGTGACATCCGATGCAGCGCATGAAGTTGAAATACTGGTGACACCCGATAACGCCAAACCTCTGCATGTCCATGTTGGAAGTGTGATGAATTTAAGCTTGCCCTACTTTACGCAACTTCCTGATGACACAACGGACAATTTTATGCAAGGTGCGACAAACGTAGTTTTTAAGGCTCATGTCGTCGGCCTATTCAGTGTGGACATACCCGATGTAAGTTACTGGCACGGAAAAGACTTTACGTTCTACGCGACAGGAAGTGGTCCAAGTGTCGTGTTACAATACTCAATGCTGATACCCTCGGAAGGTTTTCTTGGTATCTACGATGGTTTGAGTGCGACGTATCATATAAATGCGCCCTTTTCAGTCTCCGGCGATACGCTCTCTTTTTACTACAATCTGGACCCGTTGCGCGTTTCGGTGACACAAGTCAACGATTTGATTACGCATGTCGCCAACGTAAAGGCGTACATCGACACTTCCTATGCCGATACGGGAGGCTACTACGGGTATTATTTCGATCCATATGATCCGCCAGCCTATCCCTACATAACACATGTCTTTATTCTCGGTTCCGTGCTAAGTAGTCCTGGTGAGCCAAGCAATCTGGAGCAGGCTCGCACCAGCATCAATGTCTCGAATGTGCCAACGTTGTTGCTCTCGCTGCAAATACTCGCGCTGATTCTCTTCTTTGTGAGTTTGATGACCGACCTGCTGGTAGACCGTCAATCCGATGCTATCGCTATCCTGAGAAGTCGAGGTGCGAGTCGGAATCAAATCTTTGGCGCATTACTCACACAATGTGCTGGTCTGGGTCTCGTCGCTCTTCTTGTTGGTCTGCCACTGGCACTTACAGTAGTGCTTTATATCGCGCAAGATATGCTATCCGCGAACACGCAGGACGCCGTGAACGTGGTGACAGATAATCCTATGGGAGCGATGCTAAGTATTCTTGTGTATGGTGCCGCCGTTGTGCTGGTTGTGCTGGCAACCATGAGTATCTCGTTAGCGCGTGCCGCCCGCATGGATGTGTTGGCGATACGCCGAGAAGCTGCGCGTAGTAGTCGTCTACCGTTCTGGCAACGGCTCAATTTGGATGTCTTCGCAGGTATCATCGCCCTTGGTGGGTATGCAATCTCGCTCTATCTTGCGTCGATAGATAGCTCGCTCATTGGCACTGTAAAGGCGGTGGTTGCAGTTCCGCTATCGCTGATCGCTCCGTTCTTCCTGGTAATTGGCTGTCTTCTGCTCTTCCTGCGCTTCTTTCCAGCATTTTTACGTACTGGAGCCTCGTTCGCGGTGAAGAGTCGTAGCGCGGTCTCGATGTTGGCTCTCGCGCAAATGGCGCGTGCGCCGCGTCAAGCCGTGCGTATGACGCTCTTGCTAGCTCTTGCCACCGCCTTTGCCTTGTTCAGTCTTGTCTACACGGCCTCACAAGAGCAGCATATCAGCGACGTAGCGATCAATCAGGTGGGTGCCGATTTTGCTGGCTTAATTCCTACACAATACTATAGCACTCTGTTCTCGCCAGAGGAAGAGGCGGCACTGTATCGGCGTATTGATGGTGTAACCTCGGCTAGTTCGGGTTTTGCGGCGACTGCGAACGTGGCGGATGGCAAGGTGCCCTTGAACATTCAGATGCGAGCGGTGGATACGCAAACCTTCGGTAAAACGGCTCTCTGGCCTACGGGAGCTTCAACGCAATCACTTAGTACGTTGCTTGCACAACTCGACGCAAAGCGGGAGTATGGCATCAGTCATACGGTTGTACCGGTGATCGTCGATACGACGGTGGCAAACAAGCTTGCAGTGCATGTGAGTTCAACGTTTACCGTCACGGTCAACACAGAGGCATCAAGCGATCCATTGCTGGTGAGCGATATGCCGTGCGTCGTCGTTGCTATCGTGCAAAGTATTCCCGCGACGAATACGACAGCGGATGATACTAATTCACACTATTATACGCCGACAGGAGGAATGTTGCTCGACTATCGCACCTATAACGCGATCTACAGCCAAGAGGCTCAGACTCTTGGTGGCAAGGGCAAGAGCATTCCACTCAACTATATCTGGTTGCGTACCACAGACGATGTGGCACAACTCACGCGTATCCGTGCGCTTCTCGCTAATGGCAGTTCGCTCTTTCTCGTGAATCTAGTGGATCGCCGTGCGATTATTGATACGTTACACTCGAATCCGCTCACTATTACGTTGATTGGCATTCTAAGCATCGGTACTGTCGCTACACTTCTGCTCGCAGTTGTTGGCGATCTGTTGGCTTCGTGGTTGAGCGCACGCACACGCTTGACTAATTTCGCGGTGTTGCGAGCTATTGGTACATCGCCGCGTCAAGTCGCCAGCGTCTTGACATGGGAGCAGGCTCTCGTCTACATTATTGGCGTGTTGCTCGGTATCGCCTTTGGCTCGCTGCTCGCCAACACGGTTAGCCCTACTTTGATTGCCAATAGTAGTAGCCTCCAAAGTGGCTTGCCGACTCATCTCGTGATACCTGTTTCGCTTATTCTCGCATTTCTTGGTGTCGTAGTCATCTTCGTATTCGCACTGGGCATGATGGTGCGTATCGTCTCGAAGCCATCTATGAGCCAGACCTTGAGATTGAATGAGGATTGATCGTGTAGTGTAGGAGAGTAGCAGGGTGAGCCCCACGGGGTGGCCCGGCGCATTCCCCACGCGTCAATTTGGGGGGGCCCAGGC
>CAXUGH010000114.1:0-14814 GCA_964250365.1 uncultured Ktedonobacteraceae bacterium | reverse complement strand
CGGCTCTGCAACAAAACATCATCTCGTCATTTCAATTTGCACGCGGCAGCATCGTAGAACTTGCCTCTCCCGTCGTCATTGTGGAGATGAACGATTTTCCTCTGACATTTGGAGATGCCTGGATACCTGCACTCGACGATCCCCAACATATCTATCTCTTGACACACAAGCGTTTCATGACGGCGACACAAGCCGCATGGGTTCTTAATCATCAGGATATTCGATGGAGGTATTTGTGACGCTTAAAGAAAAATTGGTTTCCAAATCGCCTTGTCATGCTAACTTGGATTGTCTGATATAATACAGATTAGGTATCGTGTTGACCAGCCGTCGCATCTATGGTAAGCATGGCGTCAACAAGGATATTATCCCAGGAGACCACAAACAATGTCGAATACTTCCCAGGTGGTTGAGGCGTTAGATGCCGAGACAATGGCGAAATATACCTCCCTACAAACAATTCTACGAGATATGGATTCGGTGCTGATCGCCTACTCCGGTGGTGTTGATAGCGCACTACTCCTCAAAGTCGCTCATGATGTGCTTGGAGAACGTGCCATTGGTGCCATTGCATCCTCCGCTGCGTATGCGCCAGAAGAGACGCAGGAGGCTATTGCAACCGCCGCACAAATGGGCGTCTCGCTACTCACGCTTGAAACGCATGAACTTGAAGATGAACGCTATATACAAAACGATGTGCAACGCTGCTACTTTTGTAAAACTGAACTCTTCACACAATTGGAGCCACTAGCAAAACAACACAATCTTCGTTTTATCGCGTATGGCGTCAACAAAGATGATGATGGCGATTTCCGACCAGGGCAACGTGCGGCGCGTGAGTTCGGTGTGCGCGGCCCGCTCAAAGAAGCAGGTCTGGGCAAACGCGAGATTCGTGCCATTGCCCGCATGCTCAATGTACCCGTTTGGGACAAACCCGCGATGGCCTGTTTCTCATCGCGCATTCCCTACGGTAGTAAGGTTGATATAGCTTCCCTGCAAATGGTCTACAAGGCCGAAAAGTTTCTACGCGAACTCGGCTTTTCCCAGTTACGCGTTCGTCATCACGACAAAATAGCGCGTATCGAGGTCGAACGCTCAGAAATTGGACGCTTGGTCGAGGAAGAGATGAGCCGAACGGTTACAGATGGCCTACGCAAAATCGGCTATACCTATGTGACCGTCGATCTCTTAGGTTTTCGTAGCGGCAGTATGAACGAAGGATTTTTCAAGAGAAAAAAGGCATAATTATCATGGCAGAGCGTACAATTTATCTCGATCATGCCGCCACCACTGCGCTAGACCCGCGTGTTCTGGAGGCCATGCTTCCCTACTTTACAGCCGAATATGGCAATGCTAGCAGCATCTACACACTAGGTCGGCACGCCATGCAAGCGATTGACCGTTCACGCGAGCAGGTCGCTGAGGTGATTCATAGCCGCCCGACGGAGATTGCCTTCGTTGGTTGTGGCTCCGAAAGCGACAACCTTGCAATCAAGGGTATGGCCTTCGCCTCTCAGAAAAAAGGCAACCATATCATCACCTCCTCAATAGAGCATCACGCGGTCTTGCATACCTGTGAATATCTTGACCGCTTCGGCTTCAAAACCACGTACTTACCCGTTGACGAATATGCCGTTGTCAATCCCGACGACGTTGGGCGTGCTATCACCGATCAGACCGTACTCGTCTCGATTATGTATGCCAATAACGAAGTTGGCACCATCGAGCCAATCGCGGAGATCGGGCGCATCTGTCGCGCTAGGAAGGTGCCGTTTCACGTTGATGCGGTGCAGGCAGGAGGAGCTATTCCCATTGATGTCGTTGCGTTGAACGTCGATATGCTCTCGCTCTCCGCGCACAAATTCTACGGACCAAAGGGTATGGGCATTCTCTACACGCGACAAGGAGTACGCATTCTGCCACAGATGCAAGGCGGCTCACAGGAGCGTGGGCGTCGTGCGGGCACAGAAAACGTTGCGGGCATCGTTGGTACTGCAACCGCGCTACAACTTGCTCAACAAGAGATGGCACAGGTTACACCCCATATCACAGCCCTGCGTGACCGCTTGATCGAGCGCGTCCTGACTATTCCAAAAAGCCGACTCACAGGCCATCCAACAAATCGACTCCCCAACAACGCCAGCTTCTGCTTTGAAGGAGTCGAGGGCGAGTCCATCCTACTCAGCCTCGACATGCTACGTATCGCAGCCTCAACCGGCTCGGCCTGTACCTCCGGCTCCGTCGATCCATCGCACGTACTGATTGCAATGGGTCTCGCGCCCGAATGGTCGCACGGCAGCCTCCGTCTCACACTCGGCAAAGACAACACCGAGGCCGATATCGACGCCGTAGCCTCTGCTCTTCCAGGGATTGTCGAGAAAGTGCGTAGCTTGGGCTTATCGGTAAATGTGTAACAAATTCATATCTCGCCTACGCTGGTTAAACAACTCATAAAGCATCACACCTGTAGCGATGGACACGTTCAATGAGTCACTTTCACCAACCATAGGAATGCTGACCATCAAATCACACATTGCTTGAAGTTCAGCGGAAAGCCCTTTGCGTTCCTCACCAACTAGTAAAATGACAGGAGCCTTATAGCGAACACTCTGGTAATCCTGTGAAGCACTAGGCGAGGTACCTGCCAATAGATATTGGTGACGCCTTTTCCAGTGCATAAGTTCCCCTTTGCTAGTTTTGACAAAGCGTTGCGTAAACATGGCACCCATTACAAATGAAAACTTCCTTCTGCAAAGTCAAGCCAAACGAATATAATAGCCAGGAGAGTATAAACGACGGTTAAAAACCAACGGGCGTTGCGCTGGTCTTGAGTCTTTACTTTAGCAACCGTCCAACTGTAGATGATTGTGATAGCAAAAACGTCTAATTGAAGCCAACGAAGGACTACTGTAAAATTCCTAGGCGTGAGAAAATACGCTTGAGTAAGAATAATATAAAAAAGAGCGGAGATAATAAGAATATTTGTTAGCAGCATACCTATTAGTGCTTTTAGACTAAGGTACTCAAGACGAGTATACGACCAGATGGAATATCCCGATAGGCATATCATAGAGAAAGACAAAACTACTACCAAATAGCCTTCAAAAGTTAGCACATTTTTACCCTTTCTTGACACCAGTATATCACCTCTTTGGATATAATAATTAAAGACATGATTTACAGCATCAAGAGACAACGTTCTCATTTGCTATCAGCACTAATACGAACTCTTTTGATAAAGGATAAATTATGAACAAACAAGAACTTTATCTTGCACGGATTCACAACGCGGCTCCCGAATTAGAGATACGCACAGTCCGTTTGCATACACGCGATGGACAGTTCAACGACATTCTGATCGTGAACGATGAGCTGATATTTCGCTTTCCGCGCACAATTTTTGAAGCGAAAGTACTGATGCACGAGGTCACGGTTCTCAGTAAAATACAGAACGTCACAACACTACCTGTACCAAATCCTCTCTATGTAAGCGTGGGCAAAGAGGTAGTGAACGAAAACTTCATGGGCTACCGCATGATTCCAGGAGAGCCGTTGTTGCGAACAATCATGCATACGATACAGGACGAGGCCGCACTGAATAACATGGCGGCACAAATAGCCACATTCATGCAAGAACTACACAATGTATCTCCTGAAAAAATTGGGCTAGCTCTTCCTCTCTCGGATACACGCGAGGAGTGGCAGAACATGTATCAGCAATTCCGCGACAAACTCTTTCCCTTCATGCGCCTCGATGCTCGCAAAGAGGTCGCGCACAATTTTGAAACATTCCTCAACAACCCCGAACACTTCCACTACACACCCGTTTTACGACATGGCGACTTTGGCGGTAGCAACATCCTGTACGACCCCCAAGAGTTAAGAGTTACAGGCGTCATCGACTTTAGCTTCGCTGGCATCGGTGATCCCGCCCTCGACGTTGCCGCCATCTCGACCAGTGGCGACGATTTCTTTCAACGCATTCACAAGGTATACCCAGGCATAGAGAGTATGCTAGAGCGTGCCGCATTCTACAAAAGTACCTACGCGCTGCAAGAAGCATTGTACGGGTTGAGAGATGCCGACAAAGAGTCGTTCGAGAGTGGGATTGCGGAGTATGTTTAGCAAAAGGAAAAACTTCTCATGAAACACATATGCGTCTACGCTGGCTCCAACAGCGGCATACGCCCTCAATATCAGCAAGCAGCACAAGCATTGGGGCATGAACTGGTTGCACGTCAACTAGGGCTAGTCTATGGTGGTGGACACGTTGGATTGATGGGCACACTCGCCGATGCTGTGCTGGCAGAGGGCGGCGAAGTAATTGGCGTCATGCCAGCCGCGCTCTTTCCTAAAGAGATAGCGCACAAGAACATTACGCAACTCTATGAAGTTGGTAGTATGCATGAGCGTAAGGCATTGATGTCGGAGTTAGCAGATGGTTTCATCGCGCTTCCAGGCGGCTTCGGCACCTATGACGAACTGTTCGAGATGATCACATGGGCACAAATCGGTTTGCACATAAAGCCGGTAGGACTGTTAAATGTTGAGGGTTTCTATGAACCCTTACTTGCCATGATTCGCCATGCCTCTCAAGAAGGCTTTATTTCATCACATCATCTACAACTAGTCCTGCATAAAGACAATCCACCCGAACTGCTCGATAGCCTTGCCGCGTATGTGCCGATTCCGCGTCAAGGAAAGTGGACTGATCCTCCTGCTCCATAGAAGTGCAATTATTTAGGAGTTTCGGGACTCCACCGATATTTCCGTTCACGAAACTGCTCCTCGAAACCGATGCGCTTATAGATTGGATAGCCCATCTTCGACGCCTGTAGACAGACGTAACGGCAATCGAGCCGTTGTGCCTCTTGCAACGCTGCTAGTGTAATTGCTGTACCATAGCCTTTACCTCGTGCGGCAGGTAGAGTACTCACATCATAAATACCCGCAATACCTCCGGTTATTAACAGAGTCGAAGTGGCTACAGGTTCTCCTTTCATATAGCCTACGTAATGTCGAAAAGGGCTATGCGAATCAAAACCGAGCATTGTATAGACATCGTAGCAGACTTGTCCTAGCTCTGGCATGTTCATGAAAAAACCTGCTAGCAGTACCTTGTACCAGCGAGCAAAACTATCAGCATTGGTTACGCGTTCAACCGTAAAATCTTGCGGATTGTGTTGAGGGAATTTAACGGTTGTTGTCTCGATCAGCATATGTGGCTCCTCATCAAAGAGCCAGAAGCCATGCTCTACGAGGTGACGCTCAAGTTCTGCTGGCTGTGTTGAAGGGAGAATGTGCCATACGAGCGGTACATTCAACGCTCGAAAATGGCTGAGGGTTGCCTCAATAGAGGTAGCGATGTTTTGCGATGAAAGGTGTGTGCGAAGGACAACATTCCAGGATGGAATTTTCTCACTTGTGAGAAGCGTCATCTCAGGTGAGTGCTGTAAATTCATGTAAGGTAGGTGTGCAACATATCTGGCGTACTCGTTATAGTTGTATTCCATTGCATTCAGCAAGCTAGGTGTCATAGAAATCTGTTGTCTTTCTAGTGGTTACTCATTATGGATGCGTACAATGTCTTAGCTATATTAACACGTATGTCATTGACGTATTGGAGAACACTGCAATGCCCGTTCCCCCATGTAGGGGCTTGGTTTATCACGCCCTCGGATACATCAATAATCGGATTCCTACAAATTCTTTATAGGAGAAGAGACACCAATGGAACCACTTGTCACACTCTATGAACGCGAACATGTTTCCTCAGATACCCTGCCTTCAACGCTTGCGACTGTATATGGCGGCGGCTTTACTTTGCCAATACCTGAACAACAAGACCAACCCTATGTAATAGCTAACTTTGTCGAAACGATAGATGGCGTGGTCTCATATAATGCACCGGGACAAACTGGTGGAAGCGTTGTGAGTGGCGACAATAAGCAAGACCAGATGGTGATGGGGTTGCTGCGTGCATATGCCGATGCCGTGATTATCGGCACCAGTTCGTTGCGTGAAGATGCGAATCACTTACACATTCCCGCAACCATTTTCCCTGATTACGCCCACGACTACGCTGAACTACGAACGCGTTTGGGCAAACAAGAGCAGCTTCCCATAACCGTTGTGATGACGGCAAGCGGCGATGTCAACTTTAACGACAAAACCTTTTCCACCCCCGATTTACATGTTGTCATAGCTACCACGCAAAAAGGCTATGACGCTCTCTCACAAAAGACGCTACCACAGGGAGTCGATGTGCATGTTATTGGGTCACACGACTCATCGCGTGGTGTTGCTCCTGGCGATGTACTAGCATTGCTTGCTCGGAAATACGGAGT
The DNA here is from genome assembly GCA_964250365.1 of uncultured Ktedonobacteraceae bacterium. Lineage (GTDB taxonomy): Bacteria > Chloroflexota > Ktedonobacteria > Ktedonobacterales > Ktedonobacteraceae > JBBQVS01. Next base: position 8,467 of record CAXUGH010000114.1, on the reverse strand, counting down.
TCGGATCGCACTCTACGAAGGTGGTCCCAATCTGCTCTCTTCATTTCTGAAAGTACAGGTTGTTGACGAACTTTTCGTGACAGTTGCGCCTTATCTCGCAGGACATTCACAGAATACACACCGCTTCTCTCTTGTCGAAGGCTATGCCTTTCAACCCGATCAGATGTGGTCAACATTGTTGAGCGTGAAGCTTGCAGGTAGTCACTTATTGTTGCGTTACAAATTCAATTCATAAATAAAAACTAGGAATGAAGCAGTATGATAGCGGCAGAGCCGCTATCATACTGCTTCATTCCTAGTTTAAGCGTGCCTTCTCTTCGTGTTTCTGTGTCTCGGCGACGAGGTCGCAGAAGTTCACATCTTTACCGAATTGGGCTTTCATCTCCGCTAAACGCAGGTAGAATGCTGCCTGCTCTGCGGTCATAGGCACTTCGTGTGCAGTACCATCCTGCTCCACTACGCGAACTATACGTTGCATGTTATTTTCTCCTCATTTGCTTTTTATTGACTCGTGTATACGTTTCGATATAAAGCACTATGATGGAGGAGGGGCTTATCGTCTCTGAACTACCTTCCGTCCTCTTCCCACTATCTTTTTATAGCTGTTATCATCAATGACATAGTGTATACCTTACACTTATTATAACACAGCATGCCTCGTAAATATTCGCGTTTCCTGCTTGTTATTTATTGGTTGCATAGTAGGTAGCCATAATGATTTCTGCTCATTGCATTGTCATCCTGAGCGTAGAGAAGGATGATGGCCCAGTAAAAGTTGCTGGAACCTGCACCGTTGAAGTGGATCAACTTCAAACGGTTTTACTCCGTCGTTTGCGACGGCTCGAGGAGTACCCAATTATGCGATACGTGTGGTTCGCTACAAAGATTGCGATTAAAACAGCATGGTCTTCGCATACCTTTGTTGAGTTTTGACATCGCCACTTCAATATGCTTTTGACGCGTTTCTAGCGTTTTGACAGCGCGAATCCAGCGAATCCAATCCCAACGGGCCATTGGGGTAATATCCTTCCATAAAGCGTCGGCTTTGGGCGAAGTTGCAAGAGCTTTTTGTAAATCTTCTGGAACCTCCGGTTCTATCCATTCTTTTGTCAGTTCAAGCGATACTTGTACAGTATCGCCTACCTTTGCGGAAGCGTCATCAAGCAACTTTTTGTCAGGGGCAAACCAGTGGCTCGATCTTTGCCCCGGCGCATATCTCCCGTCCGGTTCGAGTACGGCTCTAAGAGGAACGCCATTGATGGTTCCCTGAACCATTGTCATGCCTCGTGATGGCAGCTCCGCGCTCGCGCTTTCAGGCAGTCTGAGAATCGTCCATGAGTCGATTGTAAAGAGTTTCGTTTCAAAATGGATGGTCAACATATTTCCTTACTCCTCGTAATTGTTATTGACCTTCCAACCCAACCGAACTGCTTTTTGACGGCACATCGACAGATACATTTTTTGCCGCTCCGCTCACCTGCTCTTTATCAAGCTTCTCTGCATCGTCCTTGCTATCTGCCACAGTAGCTGTTTCATGTTCGCCGTTTTCAGTTTCTTCCTCAACACTTTGTGTTTGACTTCCTGCTCCTCTGCGGTGACGTAGATAAAGCGTGATGCTTGACGCGATAACTAGCGTCGCGGTGAGGATGTGCGCGGTATTGAACGGAGTGCCTGGAAAGAACCACGAGTCGGTACGCAAAAACTCGATGAAGAAACGGCCCAGTGGCGACCAGATGAGAACCAGGAGAAAGACATCGCCCTCTTTCAATTGTTTGGCGAAGCGGCGTGATATCCAGAGAATGAGCGCGAAACCTATGGCGTCCCAGACCATTTCGTAGAGAAAGAGGGGGTGGAAGCGCACGCTTTCGGGATACTTTGTGAGGTCGTTGTAGGGAGCGACGCGATGATCGGGGTCGATACGCAGACCCCAGGGGAGTGTTGTTGGCGGACCGTAGAGTTCTTGATTGATGAAATTGCCGAGGCGACCAATCGCTTGTCCCAGTAGCAAGCCAAGTCCTACACCGTCGAGATATGGTGCTAATGGAAGTTTACGATAACGTAAAAAGAGAATAGCGGCAATACCACCAAAGAGAATAGCACCGTAAATATGGATACCACCACGCCATACCTGCAAAATCTCAATGGGATGGGCAAGATATTCCTGAAGCCCGTTGGGACCACGCGGCGACTGAATGAAAACGTAGTACAATCGTGCCCCGACGATGGCTGGAATAAGCACCCACATCAACATATCCCAGAGTACGCTTCCATCACGTCCATGTCGCGTCACATAGCGACTGGCGACGAGAGTGCCCAGAAATATCGCCAATGTCATAATCACGCCGTACCAGTGCAGCGAGAAGGGACCAACCTGGAAAAGAATCGGATTAACTGGTGGATACATATACTACTTCCTCATTCTAGGTAGCCGAGATCGTGCAGGCGTCGATACACCTGTGGATCATCGAACTCTTCTGATACTTCATCCTCTGCCGTTTCGGGCGTGTTAAGGTGGTTCATGAACGCGTGCAAGCGTTTTTGTATCGTCTCAACTTGCTCTGGTAGCGTTGCGCGTAAGTTGTGTTCCTCGTGTGGATCGTCTAAAATGTTGTATAGTTCGGCATCTTCATCACCGGTTTGTATGAGCTTGTACTGTCCATTCCACATGCCGTAGCGTGTCTGATCACAATGGCGTAGCTCGATCAAGTTAGAATGCCGCCGCTCCATAATGTGCAGCAGATTGTTCGGTGTCACGCCCATTGCGAAGATATTGCCAGCATCGGGATCGCTCTCAGTGTTTTGAGCAAGTGTAAGAGCTTGCTCCTGCTCCGTACCCAGGTCAGCGGCGGTAAGTGCTGTATGAAACACACGGCGTGTGGAGACAACACTATTTACCGTTGAGCCACGCGCAAAGTCGCCATTGGGGTCACGAATAATTAACGGCACATGTACCAATTCATTGTACAATGAAATGCCGTGCCCCATAAGTTGCTTTTCGCCGAGATGATCGCCATGATCAGCGCATACAATGACCAGCGTGTGGTCGAGAGAGCCACTCGTGCGTAACTTCTGGAAAAAGTCCCCAACCAACTCATCCTGGTGGGCAACCTCAGCATCATACATGCCATCAAGCGTTGCTTTGTGTTCCTCGTTCATCGGCTTGCTAAGCGGTGTGAGCCAGCCGAAAACGTCGCTATTGAACTGGCGCAGATAGCGTTGCTCGGCCTTATCTTTCTTCACATTAGGCGCGAACCGCTCGATAAAGCGGAGCGGCGGGTGATAGGGGGTATGCGTGCCCATAAGGTTGATGAAGCTGAAGATCGGCTGATCCTTCTCTACGTCCTTACGCTCGATATGTAACTTCGCTGCATCATTCAACGATTTCGCCGAGTTGCCCTTGAACTTGACCGCTGTTTGCCAGATAGGAGCGAGTAGCGGTGAGAATGAGAGATCAAGTAGAGTGTCTGAGCGTGCGAAGTAGTCCTGTACCGCCGTGAGGCCAGAGGCCAGCAAGCGTTTGAAATGTCTACGGTAGCGGTCGGCGATGGAGAGATTGGTTACGGTTTGATTGGGACGCGAGGTCATCAAGCCGCTATAATTCAGAAAGCTCTGGAAGCCACGATGTAGCCCTGTGTTGACAACACCAACCAGAGGGTTGTTGCAGAAGCCAGCCGTGAAATAGCCGTTGCGCCGTAGCCGTTCTGAAAGTGTTGTAAAGGTGTCCGGTAGCGTCGAGTAGGCATGAAACATGTGATGACGCCCTGGATAGAGTCCTGTGAACATCGAGGTATGCGAAGGTACCGTCCATTGTCCAGCGGCGTATGCCTGTGTAAAACGCGTTGCATCCTCCGCGAAGGCGTCGATGTATGGCGAAGTTTCAGTTTTATGACCGTAGCAGGAGAGGCGGTCAACGCGCTGCGTGTCTAAGACGAGCAGCATAATATCGGGACGTGGAGCCAAGGTAGAAATCTCCTTATGCCTCATATCGCTGTGATTATAAGGCATTCTAAAACGTTTGTGCTTATAAGTCTGTTTCTCTCAGTAATCTGATACATTGCTACCCATTTCCACATGTTTTTCTGATGTACTTGTACCATAACTCAGCGTATCCCGTCAACGGATAGGCCGACCATCGGAGAATGTGACATTTGACACTGCAATAGCAAGCTACTTCTTTGTACACTACTGAAAAGTCATGCTTTTCTTATCCGTGAGCAATTATCTCACTCATCTATACGCTCAAAGAAAGAGTAATATCGCAAAAGGGGGTACGTATGTCTTTCATGCCTCTGTTTACCAGACGCTGCGATTGCTGTGGACTGGTAATTGATCGCAATTTCGGCGATTATTGTCCTCGTTGTGGCTATCCTATCGAAATAAACAAGGAAGAACGCTTCCTGGAAGAGTCTATCCGTAATCTACAACGCGTCGCAACCTATGGCGGCGCACAAGCGACTGTTACGACTTTAATACAACGCTATCAGGCACGCCATAACGCGCTGCGGCAACAGCAATTTGCCGGTCTTGCACAACAGAATGCGCCTATCCCTGCTCAACCAGAACCTACAATAATACCGCCTATAATGCCAACAAATACGCCTGTTGCAGAAGCTCCCGTGAGGAAGCAGAATGAGAACGTCGCACAAGCTCAGGCTCCTCTAGCGTCTACGAACGCACCGCGTCAGTCGTCTACTCCGCCGCCAGCACAGAATATGTTCTCGTTTCGCTCTTTTTTCGCTGATCAAACAATCAATATCGTCTCTTCGCTTGGTGCATTTCTCATTCTTATCGGCTCGCTCAGTTTCGTGGTGACAACGACCAATCTGTTCCTCTCGTTTCTCGTCGTGTTCGCCGTTCACGCGCTATTCGCAATTACCGGTATTCTCTTTAGTCGCTTTCCCAGTTTTCGTTTCATCTCGCGTGCCTATATAACCATTTTTGCTCTACTCGTGCCGCTGGTTGGCTTCTCTGGCTACAGGCTTGTCGCAGGTCACTTTATTGCAGTATCGGCACCAACCGTTGTAGCGATAGCAGCTCTCTATGCTACACTCGTGTATGCATTTCTCGCGGTTTCACAACAGTTCAAGTTGTTTGGCTACCTCTCGGCAACCGCGCTGGTAGTCGCGGATTTCGCAATTGCATATTCTTTCTCACTCAATTACTGGTGGTGGCCTATTCTGCTGATGCCCTTCGCGTTTATAGCATTGCTTGTGATGAGACCTAACCTTCAGTCTTCCTTGCTGAACAGCAATCTCGCAGTTCTACGCGAGCCGATACGCGTCCTGATGTATAGCTGTATCGCCGCGCTCGGTATGGGAATTCTCTACGCGTACTTCTATGTCTATGTTGGCACATACGATACGTTTGTGAAGCTAACCTTCGAGGGACGTTTCATTGGTGCCATCTCGCTGTTCCTATTGCTGCTATGGACAGGCGCGTACATCTGGACTACGAAACGTTTTACGTTGCTCGCCTTTCTTCCCTATCAATTCGTCGCGGTCGTTACCGCCTTTGCATATGTCTATAACTTCCAGGCTGTTGAGTATGGACTGCTGTTTACCGCCATTGCCGTTTTCTATCATGTTGGCACATTAGTCGCACGCCAAACTCTATCCCGCTTTGCTCAGCTACGGATTCATATAGAGACTATTCTTCTCATTCTTGTCGGGCTTGTACCATTGCTCGTTGCACCGTATGCACCCTTGCGAATTCTATCGAATGCTACTACGCAGTTCTCTCTACAAAATGCTGTTGATACCAATGCTTCTCTAGCACTGCTCGCACTGGTCATAAGTTGTGCCGTGACTCTTAGCGTCGTTCTTGCTCACACAGGGTTTCAGCGTATGCCAGTTGCTTCGCAAGCATCATGGCATTGGTTACTGCTCCTAAGTGGTCTACTCTTCGTATGGGCATATAGTGTTGCCCTCATTATTCTGCGTGTTTCGCCCATGTATGCATTTCTGGGTTTGACGTTGCTGCTACTTGCCGCGACCGTCGCGCTACGTCGTTTTGTCAGCACAGCATGGTCTAATCCACTTGATGTCATCGTGTTGTGTGTTGCTGTGTTTACACTTCTGTTAAGTGCGCTAGGCCAAAGTAGAGACACCAATGTAGCTCTCGTGTTGCTCTTCGCCGCACTTTCTTATGCCATGATGTTCTACCAGCGACGTGTTAATTTGCTCTTTCTCTCGTTCCTGTTCGCGCTGTTCGCATTCGTTTGGCTGTGGCAGTATCCGCGCTTAGAAATTGCGTTGGAAATGAGTTTACCAATCGTTGCCATTTTCTTTGCGCGAACGAGGCAGCCTTTCTCGTTCCTGATGCGTGAGGGTGCGAAAGCTGTTCGCGTCGCGTTCTTTGGCTGGGAATGGCCTCTATCATTGTTCGCCCTCCTATGCGGCATAGCTGTGACGATGCAAGATGCATTCTCGCCTATGAGTACGATTCAGCATTGGGTCGGCATCTCCTTCCCTGTCGCTCTGGAACTGGTGAGTCTCGCCCTTGTGTGGTACGTTGTCGCTGTGCTTGCTCATAGAAAGTGGTGGCTGATAGTGGCAGGAGGTTTTGCTGTCGCCAGTCTGCTCATGCCGTCGGACTCTTTTAACGTGCTACTCTATACTCCGTTTGTTCTGGCTCTACTCGCGGTTGCCATTAGCCAGTTTACCAGCCGAACGTGGGCGATACCTTTCTATATCGTAACTCTGGTCGCTGCTATAAAAATGGGCGTTCTCGGCTATAGCGATGGTCACGCTTCGACGGCAATCCTCGCCTTGCTTGGCTTCGCAATTCTCACCTATATCATCGGTGCCGTAGAAGATGCAACGGTTTTCCTGTGGCTCGCACCCTGCTTCGCGTTGTGGTCAGTTTTCAATTCCGCCTTGCTTGGCGATCTCTACCGTCCGCCGCTGGTTGCGCTTGTCTGTGCCGCGCTTGGTGTTGGCGTGAGCAGTCTTGCCTATGTGCCACTCTTCTCTACGGTGAAAAAGAATACGTTGTTACTCTATAAGCTGCCTTTCTATGCGACTGCGCTCGCGGCAGCACTTCTAACAGGTATCTATGGCATGTTCTTAGGTATCAATAAGCCTTTTGTAGCCGCTGTCCCTGATGCGCTCTTGCTATACGCCCTTGTTGCCTATGCAATACTCGTCTTTGAGCGTCAATCGCTGGGCTTATGGCTCGTTGCCGCCTTTGCTGCGTGGGGTACGAGCCTTGCCCTCTCGCTCAACACTCTTGGAACTAACCTTCCTGCGTCGTTTACCGCATACTACTTGACGTGTATCGCTCTCGTAACCGGCGTTCTGGGTATACTCGCTGGTCGTTTCGTCAAACTCAAGAACACAGCAACGCCTCCATTTACATGGAGTTGGCCCTGGTATGCAGTCTCTCTGCTCACCATTGTTATCACCGTGCTATGGAACTATAGCATGAGTGACGCGTTGCCTGATTTCCTCGTGTATAGTAGCATCGTTGCCTTCATCGTGTTGACGCTAGGAATTACGCTCGTAGAACGAAGACCTATGCTGCTTGTGATACCGATAGCTCTTGGGATATGGCTGATTGTGCAAACGCACTGGCAACTCTGGCAGCAGATGCTAGCATTCGGCGTCCTCTTCTTCCTGCTCTTCGCTGTTAGTAGTGTCTGGCGTAGAGTGTCTGGTAATAAACACACGATGCTCTATACTGCGCTTGGATTCGTCGGTCAGCTTCTTGTGCTGCTTGGAATTATCGCTCAGGACGGTCTCTCATCGGACGCTGGCGCGTTGGGACACGTTGGAGTGATTGTCCTGTTGCTCCTTGCCATACAACTTTTCTGGTATGGCTGGACGCAACCCATAAAGCAGCACTGGACGGCGTATGGTGCTGGATTGCTTGTTGCACTTGCTATTCCGTGGGAACTGTCCATCCTGCATCAAACTCGTATCGAGTGGCTCACGCTCGCTCCGGCCAGCTACCTTATCGTGATTGCGCCATTCCTCTCACGCGACGAGCGCATTCCAGACAACGCTCGTATCGGGCAGATATGCTCTATTCTAGGCTCAATGCTGCTGCTCTTGCCGACGCTGTGGTCGAGCTTTAGCGACGTGAACATAGAGCCAACGTTTATTCTTGCAGGTGAAGCACTTGCTCTGTTGCTGATTGGAATAGGAACGCGTGTACGTTTCTTCGTCTTAACTGGTGCCGCACTGGTGGTTATTAGTGCGATGCATGCACTCTTCCTACCATCGCTTGGCTTGCCACCATCGCTGGCACTAACAATCATGGGTGTTACCCTGCTTGCACTCGCAACAGGCTTGAGCCTCGCACGTCATCGCGTACAGGCTGTATGGACACGCTTGGAATAACATCGGAATCGATTAAAGGTTATGTGGGAGACAGGGGCAAGTAGTCATGATAAAATAAATGGAATAGCCTCGCGTTCTAAGGAGACACGCGAGGCTAGGCAAGTACCGTCGAAAGAGAGGTAGCTAAT
>CAXUGH010000113.1:11144-14842 GCA_964250365.1 uncultured Ktedonobacteraceae bacterium | reverse complement strand
ATGTGAAATGAAGCTGGTCGAGGCAATATGGCTTGGCATCGGTCAAGGCATTTCCGAAACGGGTTTACAGGTTGCGGAGGTCGAAGGCGAGGGTTGGGTCAACGACCTACTTGCTGGGTTGAAAGAAAATGTTGATTGGTCAACCGTAAATATTCCGAGTACGTTTCAGGGTACATTGCGTCCCTATCAACTAAAGGGTGTTTCATGGCTGACATTTCTCAAGCAATTCGGGCTAGGCGCGTGTTTAGCGGACGACATGGGATTGGGAAAAACGGCCCAACTTATTGCGCTTCTACTGCATGAACGCGCAAATAAGAATGATAGCAACAAACAATATGCAACGTTAGTGATTTGCCCAATGTCAATCGTGGGCAACTGGCAGCGCGAGCTACAACGCTTCGCGCCTTCGCTCAAGGTGATGGTACATCATGGCGTGGAACGACTCTCTGGTCAGGCGTTTGTGGATGAGGTGGAGAAGCATGATGTGGTGATTACGACGTACTCGCTAGCGGTGCGCGACAAGGAGCATCTCGCGCCTATTACTTGGGAGCAGGTGGTGATAGATGAGGCGCAGAATATTAAAAACGAGTCCGCGAAACAGACACAGGCCATTAAGAAGCTCGACGCGAACTATAAAATCGCGCTTACGGGTACGCCCGTCGAAAACAGGCTGTCCGAACTCTGGTCGATCATGGAGTTCCTTAATCCTGGCTATCTTGGCTCTGGCACAGAGTTTCACAAGAACTTTGCCTTGCCTATTGAACGCTTTCACAATCCAGAACGCGCCGATGCCCTGAAACGCTTGACGCAACCCTTTATTTTGCGCCGCCTGAAGACGGATAAAGCAATTATTCAAGACCTGCCTGATAAAATGGAGATGAAGGTTTTCTGTAATCTGACGCAAGAACAGGCATCGCTCTACGAGGCCGTTGTTCAAGAGATGATGGAGAAAATCGAGGCGGCAGACGGTATTGACAGGCGTGGGCTGATACTAGCAACGCTGATGAAGCTCAAGCAAGTGTGCAACCATCCGGCGCAATTTATGAGTGATAAGAGCCGTTTGGAACAGCGTTCGGGCAAACTCAATCGCCTTGAAGAGATGCTGGAAGAGGTGCTTGCGACGGGAGATAAAGCATTGATATTCACACAATTTGCAGAAATGGGAGCGTTGCTACGTATTACTCTACAGGAGCGTCTGGGACGTGAGGTGCTATTCCTGCATGGCGATACACCTAAGAAGCAACGCGATATCATGGTGCAGCGTTTCCAGGAAGAGCGGCGTGGTTCGCCGCTGTTCATTCTGTCACTCAAAGCGGGTGGTGTTGGCCTGAATCTTACGGCGGCAAACCATGTCTTTCACTTTGACCGTTGGTGGAATCCCGCTGTGGAAAATCAGGCAACGGATAGAGCGTTTCGTATCGGACAAAAAAAGAACGTGCAGGTTCACAAGTTCGTGTGTGTCGGCACGTTGGAAGAGCGTATCGACCAGATGATCGAGCAGAAAAAAGAGCTTGCCGAAAATATTATCGGCAACGGCGAAAACTGGCTGACCGAGATGTCAACGTCCCAACTCAAGGAACTGTTCGCCTTGAGCCGCGAGGCGGTAGGAGAGTAACATATGAGCAGAAGATGGCGCGGCGGTTATGATAATTTTGAATGGGACTATTATTCTGAGAACAAACCGCGCAAAGTCGAGAATGGCATCAAAACAAAAAACGAGCGCGGCGCAATCGGCGAAACGTGGTGGTCGCAACGCTGGGTAAATACGCTGGAATCGCTTGGCATGGGCACACGTCTCACGCGTGGTCGCTCATATGCGCGTAAAGGGCAGGTGCTATCCATCGACATCGAGGCAGGGCTGGTCAAGGCGAAGGTGCAAGGGTCGAGAGAGAAGCCCTATAACATCAAGATACGTCTGCAGCCGCTCTCGAAAGGTGAGTGGGAGCAGGTCACGACGGCAATGGCCTCACAAGCCCTCTTTGCCGCGAAACTGCTGGCGGGTGAGATGCCCAAGAACATCGAGGAAGCCTTCGATAGCGTCAACCTCTCGCTCTTTCCAGAGACCGAGGACGACCTGCAAACAAGCTGTAGCTGTCCCGATTGGGCGAATCCATGCAAGCACATCGCCGCCGTCTACTACATTCTCGCGGAACGCTTCGACGAAGACCCCTTCCTGCTCTTCAAACTGCGTGGACGTGACAAAGACGCCATCATAGCCGCTCTACGAGCCAAGCGTGTCGAAAAACTAGATACGAAAAGTAAGAACGAGAAGACGAATGGCGGGAAGCGACATGAAGAAGCACCGCAAGATGAGCCAATGCTGCGCCTCGAAGACCAGTTAGGTAACTTCTGGCAAGCGGGAGAAGCGTTGGACACCTTCGCCATTCATCCTGTCGCGCCCGACATCGAGAACGCCATCCTTAAACGCCTCGGTGACGCACCCTTTACGGTTGGAGGCAAGAACGTCTCGAAACTGCTTGAGAAGGCTTACGATGTTGTGCATGATAAGGCATTGCGTAAGGTTGAGGAGTGACTTCTTATAGCCGTAAAGGAATACATCATGGTAGATATTCACCTGCTACATGAGCAAAATGTAGTTGCTTTCCAAGCTCTTCGTCTACGCGGGTTACAAGAGACTCCAGATGCATTTGGTGCTACCTACGATGAATTTATGAATGAAGCACCTTCGACTATTCTGGAACGTACACTTCCTAAAGAGAGTTTTCCAGAGCGTTTTGTTCTCGGTGCGTTTGACTCCGATAATGCTCTCGTTGGCGTTGTAGGATGCTACTGTGAGAGTCGCAAGAAAAGCCGTCATAAAGCATGGGTGTGGGGCATGTATGTCGCGCCCGAAGTACGTGGGCAGGGTATTGGCAAGCAACTTATGCAGGCTTTGCTTGCACGTTGCGCTACTATTTCAGGTATAGAACAGATTCATCTTGGCGTTGTCACTACAAATGTAGCTGCACGTCATCTTTATGAAACGTTGGGATTTCGCGCGTATGGTGTCGAGCTGCACGCGTTGAAGGATGGGGAAAGGTATTTGGATGAGGCGTTTATGAGTTTATTGTTATGACTACACCCCCAAAATCGTCGTCGCCTGCGACGACAAGAATCCTCCACTACCATGAGCAACAGCAATTCTCGCCCCTTTGACCTGTCGCGGCCCGCATTGTCCGCGCAATTGGCGTGTTGCTTCGATGATGAGGAAGATGCCGCGCATGCCTGGATGGTTAGAAGACAGGCCGCCGCCATCCGTGTTCAGGGGTAATTCGCCGCCGAGAGCAATACGTCCATTTTGTACGAAGGCACCGCCCTCGCCTTTTTTGCAGAAGCCGAGGTCTTCTAGCAGTATTAAGACGGTGATGGTAAACGAGTCGTAAATCATTGCCATGTCAACGTTGTCTCTTGTCACGCCAGCTTCAGCGAAGGCTTGTTGTGCGGTAGTGACGGCGGCTGTGGTGGTGAGGTCAGGCATTTGTGAGATTTGTGCGTGGGTGTGGCCTTCGCTACTACCGAGTACGAAGACTGGTTGCTGTTTGAGGTCTCGTGCCCGTTCCTCTGTTGTGACTAGTATGGCACCACCACCGTCGGTGACGACGCAGCAGTCGAGCAGATGTAACGGATCGGCGATCATGCGCGAGTTGAGTACGTCCTGGATTGTGATGGGTTCGCGGTACATTGCAAGCGGGTTGAGG
>CAXUGH010000113.1:0-11044 GCA_964250365.1 uncultured Ktedonobacteraceae bacterium | reverse complement strand
CGTTGCTGTCGGTATCGTGGCGGAGCTAGAGAACACGCCATCAATGTCATCCTTGCTGAGTCCACTGTCCTCTAACACTCGCTGTGTTGCTTGTGCATGATGTTGCATCTCCGTCATATTTGGTACGCGCCCATAGTCCGACTCGGCAACCCCAACAATGGCAATACGTCCGTTGTACGCTGGCATAAAAATAAGCTCCTTCGCTTCTTTACTTGATAACAATACTTTGAATTATAGGCATGTGTCGAAAACAAACGCAACAGTTTCCATGACAGGGGCAAGCCCTGTCACTACTATAGACGTAGTAGCGGCAAAAGCCGTGTATAGTAGTGACAGGGCTTGCCCCTGTCATGCTACTTGCCCCTGTCGTGTTCTCTTACGCACATTTTATATGTTACACTTATCACAAATAGTATTGTAGTGGCAGAAAGATTTCTCGATTTGTCTGCTAACTGATGTGGGAGCAATTACATGGCTAAACAAGCAGAACTCGCGCTTTTCATGCCTGACCTGACAGAAGCCATTGAATTTTATGTTGGGACACTAGGCTTTACCTTGAGCGAACGATACCCTTCTGCCAATGTTGTGCAGATTACTGGTACAGATGAGATACCATTTTTGCTTGCTGGACCGAATGCAGGGAATGTAACAGCACATCTTACCGAGCCTCATTTTGATGTCAAGCCTGACGATGTACTCACCTTTCCTACTGCTGATCTTGACGCCCTGCATACGAAACTTCGTGAAAAACGTGCAAACGTGGAGCTTGTCGAGAAGCGTTGGGGCGACCGCTCTTTGGATATTTATGATCCAGGTGGCTACCATCTCCGTTTTTATACCGAGACACAGCGTTCGGAGCAGGAGAACCTAACGCTCTATATGGCTGGCGTAGATGAGTTAGAGAAGGCAATTGCAAACCTTTCTGAGTCAGACCTTGAACTTACTCTGCAAGCGGATTCGTGGACAATTCGGCATATTGTGCATCATCTCGCTGATACTGAAACTCTTTTTGTATGGTGGCTAAAGGCGGCTCTTATCGAGTCTGGGCGCACATACACACAAAACTGGCCTACGAGCAATGACGATGTTGCAGCATCATTGCAGCCTGAAAAGCGTGCAATCGCGCCATCAGTTGCATTAGTTCGAGCAACACGAATGCATATAATACAACTCATTCCGTATGTATCTGATGCATGGGAACATTACACGTTAGATGAACGTGGAGAAAAGATGACGTTTCGTAACCTGATAAACTTGCTTATCGCACATTCCCTGGAACATATCGACGAAATTGTTGCGATACGTCACAAATATAAGCTCTAGGCGATGTTATAAGTATACGTTTTACAGATAAAGGGTATTTCGTAGAGATGAGATTTATCACGTCCGAAGCCGATTTATCGGCTATAGGTTGATAAAAAAATTATAGGCGATAAATCGCACGACGGACGCGATAAATCTCGTCCCTACGAAGTATTATTGAAGCATTTTACCTAATAGAAAGTGAGACCCAATCATGCCTGATACCCCTTACACAAAACCACTACCCGTTGTTACAGAGGAGAGTCGCCCTTTCTGGGAGGGATGTCGTCAGGGAAAATTGATGGTGCAGTACTGTACGCGGTGTGAGCATTATCAGTTTTATCCGCGTATGTATTGTGTGCAATGTGGAATGGCTATACCGGATTGGGTTGAGGTCAGTGGGCGTGGTGTGGTTTATTCATATACCATAATTCGCCAGAATAAATCGCCGCAGTTTACGAACGATACGCCTTACAATGTGGCACTGGTTCAGCTTGCTGAGGGGCCGCGCATGCTCTCGAACATCGTGAATGTTCTGCTTTCAGAGATACGCGTAGATATGCCTGTTACAGTTGTTTTTGATGCCGTGACCGACACGATTGCTCTTCCACGTTTCAAACCGGTATGAGAAGAATATTTCTTCTCAAAAATGTGAAGTACTTCACTGTATTTTTGCGCGATTCCCCTCATACTTAGTGAGGGGAATATATCTTTGTCTTTGAATTTTTTGCTCTTTACCTTCCTAAATCGAGACAAAACGGAAACTTGTAGCATTTATATTAGTATAGGTTCGCTATTCAGCCGCAAAGCTGAATAATGATGGGATTCCATGAACGTAGTTGAAGACGACTCTCAATTGACTCTGGAAGCTTCACAAGGCTCTGTAGAGGCATTTGAGCAACTGGTAACGCAATACGAGCCGCGTGTGAGACGCATGATCTATGGTATGACCCAGGATGTGCAGCTTACACAGGACCTTTGCCAGGAAACCTTTCTCGCGGCATACAAGGCACTGCCTCGTATGAATGGGAGAGAATTGCGTTTTGCGCCCTGGCTCTATCGTATCGCGCTTAACCAGGTCCGTAGCGAATGGAGACGCCGTAAACATGTCACAATTGTCCCATTTTCGGCTCCCCCCGGAGGCGAAGATGAGGGTTTTGACGAGGCCAACCAGGACTTCATGATCAGTGATGTGAAGTTCGAGGAGGGCGTCGTTGAGCTTGACCTTGTGAAGCGTGTTCTCGATCAGCTACCACCCGCGTCAGCTATGTGTCTGATGTTAGATGCTGAAGGTTTTTCGTATAATGAGATCGCGGAGACTCTGCAAGATACGCTCTCCGCTGTTCGGAGCAGGCTGGCACGCGCGCGTCAGTCGTTCCAACGTATTTATGCAGGACTCGATCAGGAAGGAAACAGATGAAGGACGACGAACAGGATATTTCTACCCCCGCCGGTCTTCCTCCATGTCCCAAAAGTAGCCAATGTCTCTCCTTTATAGATGAACTTAGTGGTGGTAAAGCCGCGCTGAATGTAGCGCAAGAGAATGCACAGGATCAGGAGCTTATGACGCAATTACGCGAACATCTTCCTACCTGTCCCACCTGTACCGCGACGGTTGCTAGCGCGAACAAGGTCATTGCGGAGCAACGTCGTGCCTTGCGCGCCCTGCTCGACGAAGGTACACGCACGGTGCCTTCGACAACCTCGCGCATTATGGCGGCGATTCGCCAGGAGCAACAAACGACTGCCAAAGAGCCTGAGAGTGCAAGTAACCATGTCACTCCCGTAACACCGATTGTGCCATTTCTCCAGCGACGTGAAATAGAGACGCCACTTCCTGTAACGCCAAGACGTAGATTCCGCAGTGGACCGGCAGCACTGGTCGCCGTAGCCGTTATCCTGATTGCCTCGTTTAGCGTTCTGAGTTACTTGCTTGTGCCACATTCATCTTCTACCAATGGGAGTGGGAATAGGTCAAGTACAAAGGCTGTGTTTACAGCCACGACTGCTGGCACGGCTGCGCCCACTGTTACAGTTACAAGTGGAGCTGCATCTCTTACGCCCCCCGTCACTACGTCAACATGGTCAACGTTTATTATGACGTATCGCATCAACGGCACCACTATTATCGCCAACTATGATCCCGTTGCTGGCAAATCAGCCACAATCACGACCTCGCCATACGCGGTAACGTCTGTGTCGGGTGTGTCGCATATGGGGGACAAGGTGCTGTACTCCATCTATGATGGCTTCAAAACGTCGTATTATATTTATCCGCAATCGACGACGAGTGCTTTTTATACCACGCCGGACAAGAATAGCTCAGCCGTTTGGAGTACCGACGATAGCCTTATTTTCATCAATACGAGCAAGGGTGTAGCGCAAATCAATGTGCAGACGCACGCAATGAGCATGATCCTACCGGCAATTGCGTCAACAACATTGAACGACTACCGTGATGGCTTTCTCTATTTTATAAAAAGCTCTAGTGGACAGACGTATGCAACTCAGGGCATACTGCAACGTGCCAACGTGACTACGGGAGATGTGCAGCAACTTACATCGAGTTGCCAGAATGGAGCGAACTTCTGGTTAAGCCCTGGCGGAATAACCGTGTATTATACCTGCCTCGATTCACAAAACACGTCTATCTATTCTGTTGGAAGTGATGGCTCCAACGTGCGAGTGTTCCGTTATGACGAAGGCAACGTGATAGGGTATGCGGGAACGAATGGCGCACCGCTCACTCTGAAAAATGTGAATGGTAAATATCAGATTGTGCAATTGGACTTAAATTCTTCAAACAAAGATGCTGTTCTTCTTAACGATGTAGCACCAGGAGCGTCAACGGTGACAGCGAGTAGTGTTGCTGTTGCGCCTTATGGACAGGTGCTAATTGCGAAAGGCATTTATGGCACAGATGCTGCCACTGCATCAGAGCGGCTATGGTACAACGATCTCGTGACTGGGATACCTCAGCAATTGAATGTGCCGCGCGGGGCACGATCCCTCAATACAATCGGTTGGGATAAATTACAAGTATCGTGATTGGATTATCATGTCTGTTTCTCGTGATACACTATAGAGGCGAAAAAATAGTCAAACGAAGAAACGGAGTGTATGATGAACTCATTACGCATGTTTATTGAGCAAGAGATGTACTGGGAAAACACGGCGATATTTGCTAGCAAATATCAGCTTGTCGCAGGGAACGAAGTGCTTGCGACTCTTGATGTCGCTAGCTGGGGCAAAGACGCAACGGCGGAGGCGGCGGAAGGTGCCGTTTCGATTCAGAGCGAAGGTTTTTTTAGTACCACTTATCATATTTATGGTGGTGATACTGAATTGGCTGTATTTACACCTGATTGGGGAGGTAGTACCGGAGAACTGCGCTTTGCCGATGGACGAACGCTTATTTGGGACCGTGAAGGTTTCTTTTCTGGCATCTACGCATGGAAAGATATGGCGAACAACGAGCTAGTGAGTTTTCAATCATCTTTTGGAAGTGGAAAGCTCTATGTCACGATTGCGCCGATGGCAGCGGACATACCGGAGTTATCTCTGCTCGCAATTTTAGGTCGGTATCTGGAAAATATACAGCAACGCAGAAACACCGCTGTCGTCGCTTCGACAATATAAACATAACAGATTTCACAAGTCGCCGAAGGCGACTTGTGAAATCTGTTATGTTTAAAACACTTCTTCTGCAATCAAAGGTGAAGTGTATTGAGACAACGCGAGATTTGTCCACGAAAAGTCAATCGTGGCATGAGTGGTATTGAAGAATGCATGTGCCTCACGCAAATACTCTAGTCCACGTACATACTCTAATTGTTGCCGCGTAGCATCCCGTTGTACAAGTGCGAGACCATAGTAGTGTAGCGTTCGTGCATAGTCCAGATGGAGTTCTTGCTCACGGAATATTTGCAGTGCCTGCTCAAAGTAGCTATCGGCCTCTTCATATTCCCCTTGTTCAGCAAGAATACGTCCGAGCAGACGTTGAGCGCGTCCAATCACACGAATCGTTTCTTGCTGCTGTGCGTCGTGTAGTGTTTGTAGCGCAGTCTGCTTGGCAGTGAGAAGGTCTTGGCGTAAAAAGTGAATTGTCGCAAGCAAAAGTTTCCCGTCGATGATAGTCTCCATCTCTACACCTTCTTGTGCAATGGCATGTTGTAGCGTAGATTTTGCACGTTGTAAAAGGCGTTGATAGATGGGAGACGGTTGCTCACATAGCTCTTGCGCTTGCTGTTCACAGGCGATTATTGCTTCAACTATACGCAAATCGCCTAAGCTTACTAATGCGGTACGAATACAGCGCGGATTTTTAATGGCTCGCCCAACCCGAATAGCAAGGCGAACATTCATAGCGGACTCGCTCAGATATCCCAGGTCGCGCTGTACGTCCGCGAGAGCTGAATGACACCAACTGATATGTTCACGGTCATTGATACGTTCCGCGAGAGCTGCACTACGTTTGAACCAAGCCTCGGCACCAAGCAGGTCGCCAAAACGATGAGCTATATCGCCGAGATTGCCAGTAATGAAGACCATGTTTGGAATATTGCCAGAGCGCTCCGCAAGATCGAGGGCACGTTGCAGCATCTTCTTTGCTTCACCGTGTTTCCCCTTGAGAATATATACCGCGCCGAGATTTCCACTTACTCGTACCATATCGGCGACGCGCTTTTGCTGTTCATATTCTTGCAGTGCGACGAGCAGATAGCGTTCCGCCTCGCTTGTCTGACCCATGCTTGCCTCGACTATGCCTAACTGCTCATAGCCATAGGCGAGGTCGGCGGGATCACCTCGTAGTGCTCGCTCAGTCCTTGTTAGCAGTAATGTAGCTCTTCCTTGTTCTGTTGATATTTCTATATCTGCTGATGTGAGAGGCGGTGGTATTTGTTGAGAAGAATGTTTGATAAGCTTCTCAAGCATGGCTGTTCCCTCTTGAAAGTATTTACGAGCCTCATGATAATTGCCTTCAAAGCGCAGAATATTCCCTGTGAACAGGTGTAAGCATGCCCATGCTGTACATTCGGTGATATTAGCCTGACGTAACACTTCCTTCCCACTACGACAACTTGCATACGCCTTATCGTATGCACCGATAGCCCGCCATGTGAATACGATTTCGCGCCAAAGCAGAGCCTGTATCTGCGCCTCTTGCTGCTGTGCTCGCTCCCTATCTTCAAAGGCCGCGTATATATGTTGCTGGAAAAGGGGGCTGGTTCGTACCGAGAGAATACACTGATAGAGAGTACGAGCCTCCTCAAATCTCCCCAGTATCATATTACAATGTGCTGTGAATTCGAGCAGACGACATAGGCGTGGCAAATTCTGCGTTACCGCCTGTGATGGTGCCAACAGATGCGCGGAAATATAATGTGCGATATCCTGGTCGGTAACGGCTCCTACAATCGACATCTCCACAATCGCAAGTACAGCTTGCAGATAGTAGTAGTGTGCCTCTACATAGGCGGTAAGGGAATATGCTTGATTGCCTGCAAGTTCCGCATAATAGGCAACGTCTTGTATATTGCCTCCACCTTTTTTCAGATGATTAAAGATTGCCGCAGCTACCTTACCCTGTTGTGAGAGTGGCTGTGTAGCTTTCAATGCCTCTGCCGCTCGTCTGTGAAGTTGCGCTCTACGTGCCGCCGATAAATGTTCGTACAAATGACTTACAATCAAGGGATGCCAGAAATGATAGGTGATGTGTGTACCCGTTCCCTCTTCGCTCAACAAGCCCTCCTGCAACACTTCATCCAACAAGTCCAAGACAACATCTTCCGTCAGCTCACGCGCCATTGGCAACAATTGCTGTAACTCGAAAGAGCCACCGAGTACAGCCGCCTTGCCTAGTAACGCTTGACACTCACTGCTGAGCCGATGTAAACGCCGCTCTAACAAGGCTGCCACTGCATCAGGCAACGACGAATGACGTCGTGTCGTTGTATGACTCATACCGTCGCTTTCAGTAAAGAGTGCGTTGTGAGCAAAATTCTCGTTGTCAGTCTGATGTGTTGTTTCGATATAACGCGCAAGTTCTTCCGCAAAGAACGGATTCCCCGCCGCCTGTGTCTGAATACTCTCTACCATTGGTTGTGGAAGATAGGAGACGAGGGCGCCGATTTGTGATTGTGAGAGTGGCTCTATAGCAAGCGTCACGATAGCCTGTTCGCGTCGTAAATCTCCGACAAGTGTACGTAATTTATGAGATGGTGAGAGTTCACTATCTCGACATGTTCCAACGAGTAGAACGCGCTGATTCTGTAAATGATGCGTGAGATAGGTGAGTAGTTCGATACTGCTTTCGTCGGTCCAGTGCAAGTCGTCCAGGATCAGCAATAATGGATGTATAGCACTCAGAGTGTTGAGTATGCCCAACACTGCTTCCCATAGATAGAGCCTCTCTTGTTCATATGAGAGCTGTAACCGCGTCGAACTCGAATTGTGTAACGAGAACTCAGGTAGCAATGCACTCAACCGCTCAAGTTGAACCGACAATGGAAGGAGCGTGGGTGAAAGTGTTTGGATGATATCCGCGTCTCCCGACTCCCGTTGAAATTTTTCCTTAGGAATCCCTTTCAGCAGCGTTCGCAGTAGCTCTATCCATGAATGATAGGCGATGTTACCCTCTTGCTCGTATGCGCGACTCCATGCCACTGCCCACCCTCTTGCATTAGCCTCGCTGCTTAATTCTTCCGCGAGACGCGTCTTTCCAATGCCAGAGTCGCCTGTTAATAACAAAAAGTGTGCTTGTTTGGTACTGATAGGCATAGTCGAGGCTGGTGCTTTTAGAGGAGAGAGAAGCGGTGCTACAGAGGCGGCTTCTAACGAAGTCAGAGGTGAAGCAGCTTCAATTGAGTACAGAAGTTGCTGCATAACATACTGCTCGTGACTTCTTCCCACCAAAGGGCTTTGATTCTGACGCCCTAGTTGAAAGACGGGACGTGCGAACGGAATATTGCGCTGAGCAAGGACTGGTTGAGACGGACTATCAAGAGATGGAGCAAGAGCGACTTCTTTGTGCTGCTGTCGCTCTTTGAGTGTTGTACTCTCTGAATCTTGCAGGACGTGGCCTTTGCGGAGGGACTCGTACAACGCTCGCGTCTCAGGTAGCGGCTCGTTTTCATATTCGCGCCGCATCATCTCTTTGTGTTGGCGGTACACCTGTAGTGCCTCACCGCGACGGTCGAGCTTTGTCAAAAGGCGCATTAAGCGTTGTAGGGCTGTCTCATTGGTTGGCTCGGCAACGCGTAAACGGTCGAGAGTCTCGATTGCGCTTACATAGGCACTGCGTCTCATGCGTAGATCGACGAGTTCGAGCAGGAGGCCAACCCAGCGTCTCTGTAAAGCATCGCGTCGGCGTGCCGCCCATTCTGAGTAGAGTTCTTCAAGTAGATAGCCACCATTGTAGAGCGCATCGGCCTCTTCGAGAAGCTTTTCTGCTCGATCTGCCTGTGTGCTTTTATCTATGGCCTCAACTTCTTTGAGAAGGTTTTCAAATTCCTCGACATCGACCCAAATTGTGTTACTATCTGCCAGTTCGAGGATATCGCGTTCGAGGCGAAGCATACGTGAGTTCGCGGGACGAGCAAGGTCTGGCTCCAGAATTTGCCGCAACTCGTGGACGGCTCCATTGAGGCGGTTGGAGGCAACATCAATGTCGAGATCAGGCCATAAAAGCTCCATGACCTGCTCACGACCAAGACGACGGTTCGGAGAACTCAACAAACAGCCTAACAGGGCACGGGCACGCCGCCTTTGCCAAGTACGGCTATCGACAAGCTTCCATTCGTGCTTCACCTTGCGCTCGACACGAAACTGACCGAGAAGGTAGACGCGTAGCATAGCACTTGTGCCCACTACTACGGGCGTCTCATCGGCCCTTGAAATCTCCTCAACCGTTTCACCATTTGCTTGCCGGGTTGCAAGAAGCTCTGGTGGCAAGTGTACCCCGATATACTTGCTAACAGTACGACCTTTTTCGCTCCAGTAGGCATACCAGTATGGTCCGTGACCCTCGCTATCCCTACATCGACGGCACCGTTGCTTCCCACAACGCGTGTACTGTTGGCGATAGGTGATCTTGCTGTGCATTTTTTGTTGTCTACCTGCTTATTTGCACTTAAAGAAACACAGAAATAGATAGGAATACAACGTGTTTCAAATATAGGGTGGACAAAATATAATATAGAGACATTGTAACCTATAACGGACAGGATAACAATGCTCTAGCCAAATTTCCTTACTTGTTAGACGATAGTAGGTACATCTTGATATAAAAGTAGAAAAGACGTACCTGTAACTCATCGCGTATAACGTGAGATATCTCTATTTTACCCAACGTATCAGAATAGAGAAGGGGTACATCTTTTCATACTAATAGTCATTCTCTCCTATATACAAGCAGTCAGCTTTGCTTTTTGCGTCCTTTGAGCAGAACGTAGTCATTGCTAATACTCTCAAGGTGTGCATCCGACCTTTGCACAACGTCAAAGTACAAGCGTGTATGTTTATCTTGGGACAAGATGAACTGCTCCAATGCGGATTTCTCGTCAGAGGGCAGTTGTGCTCGTTTTGTCCAATCATCGTATTGCAGCGGTCTACGGAAGAGTTCTTCGTATTCGACCTGCAAGCCTGCATCTGTGAAAAAGCGATGCCATTCCTCAAGTGTATATGAACGACCATGTGAGCTATCACGTCGTTTCTCAATCGTGTTCAAGAAGGTATCAAGGGCTTGTTCGCTGGGCGAAATGCTATCGATCAGCAGGAAAATACCTCCTGGTTTCAGGACGCGTGCAATTTCGTACACGGCCTGAGCGACGTTGGGAAAATGATGTGGCGCGATACGACAGGTTACGCGGTCAAAGCTGTTATCTGCGAAGGGCAACTGTTCCGCGTCCGCCTCTTGAAAATCAGCATTCGTGACGCCCTGCGCCATAAGATACGCCTGCGCCTGTTCGAGCATACGCGGCGTCAAATCAGTCACGGTAATTCGTCTGACGTGTGGCGCAACTGCTAACGCCGTATGACCTCCACCTGTTGCCACATCGAGCGCGTGCTGATCGGGTGTCCACTCCCCAATCTCTATCAACCGCTCCAAATCATCGCCGCCTCGATGCGAAAAACTCGCCACATAGCTCTCTGCTGTGCGACTGAAATAGTTTTGTACTTGTGCCTTTTTGTCTTGGTTGTCCTGTGTCATGAGAATGTTCCTTTCTTATGCTAATCTTATGCTAACCCAACAATTTCGTAGGGACCAGATGATGCTCTTTAACTTTTAAATCTGGTAACGACTTTCGCCGCGTCGAGCAGGGAGACCGCGAGGGTCTCCCCTACATTTCGTTACCATATTTATTGCTTAAAGAGCATCATCTGGTCCCTACGAAAAACTATCATAAGCGTTTTGGGCGGCTTTGAGTTGCTCAAGATGTTCTGGAACAGACTTCAAAGGAGCCTCAATACACTGTCGCAACGTCATATTGCCAAATTCTCCGTGTATTCCTTTCCGCTCTAATTCAGGTGTAGGAATGGCCTCAATAAGAGTGGCAAAATACTCACACTGTTGTTGTAACTGCTCAAAGAGCGTGTTCGCATCAGCATGTTGATAATCGTATTCGCGTACCTCTGCATCTTGATCATAGCCCGGCAATGTTGGACACTCTTCCTTTAGCACGCGCTCAACACGTCGAGACCAGTGTCGCATTTTGTCAACCATGTGACCTACAACTTCAAT
>CAXUGH010000112.1:0-14997 GCA_964250365.1 uncultured Ktedonobacteraceae bacterium | reverse complement strand
GTGCGAATATGAAATTGCTGTCTGTTTTGAAACTTGTGAGCCTTGACTCTGCCCATTTTCCATGTTACTCTTGAGATACACCATCATGGTGTAACGTCCTGTTAGTAAGAAAAGAGTGTAGATTTTTATGCCAAAGGGAGTATGCTTGCGTTTGCAAAGCGGACAGTCGAGTCCTCGACTCGTCGCCCAAGGCCGCACTATGCCCTTTTTCAGGAGGTTTCCCCGCTAGAACTTCTCATACCTAACCTTTCTTGCTAAAGGGCAGATACAGATAAAACGAGGCCGCAGGCGATGCTGAACAATCCGCTTGCGGCCTCTTTGTGTTCTTCAGCATCGCTTGCTCATTTTCATCATTCTACGATAAAGGAGGCAATCATGCCTGAGATACACTACGACAACTACAATATTATTCTGCATGGACGTGAGCCACGCGTCTTACTTCTGCGTGAAGAGGACGGCTGGACGCTTCCACGCCATTATGCTACTGATGCACATGAGATAAACACGGTAATGGAGGAACAGCTTCGCATAAAAACGACTGTTCTGTACTGCGCCTATGACCGTTACAAGGACGACGAACGCGAAGAGCAGCATCTTGTCTACGTTCTGGAAAATCATAGTCCGAATTGGACTTGTGCTGAGGGGCAACATTGGGTAAATCTCTCGGAAGTCCAAGACCTGCAAATGCTTGTACCAGAGCATAGGATAGTTGTTGAGACTGTGTTACTTGAACAAAAAGGAGTGCATGAGCAACGTGTAGCATGGGCATGTTCGGGCTGGTTTGCTACGGCAGAGCAATGGATTCGGCAGCAACTTGACAGGCTTGGCTATGTCGCTACCGACTCTGTGAAACAGCTAAGCATGAGTACGTGGTCAACCGTTTTGTCTGTAGCAACTACAACGGGGAATCTCTACTTCAAAGCCTCAATTCCTGAGTTTGCCTATGAGCCTCTACTCACACAAACGCTCGCTATGCTTGTTCCTGCACACATACCACCCGTGCTTGCAATGGACAGCGAGCGGCATTGGATGCTAATGCAAGATGCTGGTATACCACTTGCCACTATTAACGAAAATAATCCCGACCCAACGCGCTGGGAAGAGGTGTTGCGCTTGTTTGCACAGATGCAGATAGACCTTGTAACGCATATTGACACGCTCGAAAAAACGGGTTGTCCTGATATGCGCTTGCAGAGGTTGCCAGCATTGTTTGAAGAGGCGTTAGCCACGAAAGACATGCTGCTTATCGGGCAAGAAGACGGTATGCCTGAAGCTGAGTATGAACAACTTCTCGCGTTGGCACCAGAAGTCAAAGCGATGTGCGCGAAACTGGCTGAGTACAACATTCCAGAGTCGTTGCATCACGACGATTTTCACGGCAACAACATTCTGTACAACGGCAAAACCTACGTCTTCTTCGATTGGGCAGAATGTGCATTAGCGCATCCCTTCTGCTCAATGATGATCGTGCAGCGCGTAGTCAAGTATGTGCTGGAGTACGACGAAATCATGTTTGACCGTTTCCGCGACGCCTACCTTGCTCCCTGGATACGTTACGAACCAATTGAGCGGCTACGGGAGGCGTTTACTCTCGCCGTGAGACTGGGGAAACTGTGTCGCGCCCTGACATGGCAACGCTTCATCGCTCAACTTGAGCCTAGCGCGAAATGGCAGTACGAAGATGCGTTCCCCTACTTTCTACGCGTGTTTTTAGGAACAGAAGAATAATAGCAACAAAGAATGGAGTGTCCCTACATGGAAAACATTATATTACTCGGCGGGGTGATTGTACGTCCCGCCACAAGAGACGACGCTCAGGCCATCTCAGACATCAATATAGCATATGAAATCGCTGCTTTTGGCGAAACCGAAAGCACTGTAAGCGATGTGTTCGAGTTTTGGGACGACGAGCAGGTTGACCTTGCAATCAATACCTGTGTCATTGCTACACAAAATGGAGAACTCATCGGTTATACAGGAGTAGTGGCGCAACGCAGTCGCATTCTGCTGGACGTGCATACATTTGTGCATCCTGCTTATCAAAATTCGGTCATTGGGGCGTATCTGCTTCAATTTGCCGAGCAACGCGCTAAAGCTCTCTACGAAGCTAACCCAGCATTACCACATAGCCTGCATGCTTGGAGTTTCACTTCTACGACGAGGCAGTTGCTCGCAAAACATGGTTTTGTTATTGAGCATAGTGAGTATCGTATGGAGATTCGCTTCGAGAAGGCACCAACAGCACCTGAGCTGTTGCAGGGCATTACAATTCGCCCCTTTGTTCCAGGTCAAGAGGAACGTGCCGTCTATGAGGTGATCGCCGAAGCCTTTCCCGATATCGACGGCAAGCCCTATCGTCCTTATGATGAATGGTACGAAAACGTCTTCAAAAAGAGTAGCAGCTTCGAGCCTTCCATGCTCTACGTTGCTCTTGCCGAGGGACAGGTTGTTGGCACGACGTTGTGTCGCATCTATCCAGAGCAACAGGACGGTTACATCTGGCAGGTTGCTGTACGCCGTGCATGGCGCAAGCATGGCATCGCCCTCCAACTGCTTCGCACAGCCTTCAGCGAATATTACCGCCGCGGCGTGCGTCACGTCGAACTCGGCGTCAATTCGCAAAACGCCACAGGTGCCCACGAGTTGTACGCTCGTGCTGGCATGCATAAGCGTTCCCAAGTCGATATGATGCTGAAAGCTCTCTAATAAAAGGCACAGCACACAATTCACCCGTTCGCGTTGCGAACGGGTGAATTGTGTGCTGTGCCTTTTATGCTTGACTCTTTTTGCGTTGTACTAGACGGCTCTGCAAAACCACTACGACCAGCAAGAATGCGCCGCGCACAACATCCTGCCAGAATGGGCTGAGCGTTATGCCCGCGCCACTGAGGAAGTTTAGAACGTTCAGGATGAAGCCTAGTAGCAGCACGCCGACAAACGTGCCAAAGACCGACCCTTCGCCACCGGAGATCAATGTGCCACCCACGACAACGGAGGCAATCGCCGAGAGTTCATAGCCAGTGGCGAGGTTGCCAGAACCGGTATACGTCTGAATCGCCATGAACACACCTGCCAGCCCTGCTAGCGTACCGCTGAGAGCGTATGCTCCCATAAGTGTTGCATTGACGCGAATACCTAATAGACGTGCCGCCTCCTCATTGCCACCAATAGCAAGTAGGTGACGCGCAAAACGCGAGTAATTGAGAACGATAATGCCAAGTACAAAGGCCACGATCAGCACGATCACCGGATTAGGGATGCCTAAGACATCGCCATTGCCAAAGCTCAACAAATCGGCATTTGTAACGGTAACGTTATGCTCGTTTGAGAAATACAGCGCAAGGCCGCGTACACCTAGCAAGGATGCTAGCGTAGCCACAAATGGAGGAACGTGCATCTGTGTGATTACGAAGCCGTTAAACAGTCCCACCGCCAATCCCGTGAGAAGTGCGGCAAGAATTCCCGCCCACATTCCATAATGACTAGCAAGAGCCACCACCACCGATGACAGCGCAATCGTTGAACCTACCGAAAGATCGATGCCACCAGTAATAATGATAAAGGTCATGCCGAGCGCAATCAGGCCAATCGGCACGTTGGCGACAAGCACGTTATCCAAAATATTGTATTGCGTCAGGAAACCATTAAAGCTGATCGCGCTCACGATGAGAACCAGAATGAGGGCAATCAACGCTCCTTGCCGTCGAACGATGTTGGCAACTGTGGGCCAGACGTTATTCGTCTGTGCCGAACGTTGCGTTTTAGGTGTTGGTGTTGAGACTTGTGCCATATACATATCTCCAACCGTTTTATGATGCTTTGCGTTGCGTCTGCAAATAAACGGCTACAATAATCAGAAGAGCTTCGACAACTCTGGAAATGTCGGCTGACACATTATTCGCAGTTAGAGTCGCGGACAGCAATTGAATAAAAATCGCGCCAACGAATGTGCCGACGATGTTGGCCTGTCCACCGAGCAGCGAAGAGCCGCCAACCGCGACGGCAGCGATAGCGTTTAGCTCCATGCCTAGACCAATGCCACCTGGGTCGGCGGAAGAATTATTCGAGATGTAGAACACGCCAGCGACACCCGCCAAGAAGCCTATGATGATATAGACCGCTAATTTCACACGCGCTGTTGGTACACCAGCAAGGCGAGCGGCTGGCTCGTTGCCACCGGTTGCCACAACTTGACGACCAAAGATAGTGCTGCGTACAAGCCAGATGAAGAAGATAACGATAATCAGCATGACAAGCACCTGGAAAGGAATGCCCAGGATAGTGCCTGTGCCAATGAAGTGAAATGTCGGATTTGAGAAGTCAACGACGCCGTTCACCAGCACCTCGGCAACGCCTCGACCTGCGATAAACAAAATGAGCGTTGCGACGATTGGTTGAATGCGGAACGTTGTTATGAGAATACCATTAAGGAGACCACATAACGCAGCAACGACGAGCGCGGCAAAAATTGCTACAACATACGCAATAGGACCAGTTAGAGAGAAAATTCTGCCCACAAAGATAAGTGCTGCCAGTGAACCTGCAATCGACATCACCGACCCTACCGAGAGGTCAATGCCCCCTGTCGCAATTACCAGCGTCATGCCCATCGCCAGAATCACCGTTTCCGCTACCTGATAGAGATTGTTGGTGAGTGTCTCTACTGCAAGGAAGTGGGGCGTGACGAAAATGTTAAAGATAATCAGGAGAATTAGGGCAGCTAACGTACCATAGGTCTGTCCATAGCCCCGCAAACTACTCAGCGTAAATGGTTGCCGCGTCTCTACAGGAGGAGCAGGAGGAGACGTTACAACCTCGTCGTTAATCTTTGCCATTAGATACCTCGCCAGTACTATCTAATTTTGTAATGTGTACAGAGCTTTTATTCGGGTCGAACTCGCCCAGTGCCTCTTCGTTGTCGCTGCCCTGCGCCATCGCAACCATGACCGCGTTCTGGCTAATCTGATCGTGAGGAAGTTCGGATACCGTTACGCCATCGCGCAATACTACGATGCGATCACTGCCCTCAGTCAATTCTTCCAGGTCTGATGATATCATTACCACACCGACACCATCTTCGGCTAGCTCTTCAATTATACTCTGAATCTCGGCACGCGCACCTACGTCAATACCACGCGTGGGTTCATCTAAAATCAATATCTGTGGATTTAAGCAGAGCCAGCGTGCCAGCAACACTTTTTGCTGATTACCGCCGGAGAGTTCGCGGATTTTTTGCTCTGGCCCCGATGTCTTAATCCCTAAGCGACGAATAAATTGATCGACGATCTGTCGCTGCTTCGAGCGCGAAACCACGCCATAGCGCGAGAAGAGTGGCATTGCTGCCAGGGTAAGATTATCACGCACCGAAAGCTGCGGAATAATGCCCTCCGCTTTACGATCCTCCGAGCAGAAACCGATATGCTTGCGAATGGCATCTTGTGGCGAATTGAAATGCACAGGTTTGCCATCGACATCCACCTGCCCACCCTCGATTTTGTCAGCACCAAAGATGGCGCGTGCAAACTCGCTGCGACCAGAGCCAAGCAAACCAGCCAAACCAACAATCTCGCCCGATTGCAACTTTAGACTGGCATCGCGCAATTTGTGACCATAACGCAGGTCGTGAGCATCCAGCAACGTCTTATCCTGCGCGGAATGTTTGTTGGCGTCAAAACTCGTCTGCCCGCTACGCTGTACATCGCCGCGCTCTTTACCAAGCATCTTCGCCACCAGCTCCACACGCGTAATCTTGTTCATATCGCGTGCCTCGACGGTGCGACCATCGCGCATAATCGTCACGCGATCACAAATCTCGAACAGTTCGTCGAGACGATGCCCAACAAACATAACCGAAACGCCCTCGGACTTCAACTGACGGATAATGGAGAAGAGAACCTGCACCTCTTGCTCATTGAGCGAGGAGGTCGGCTCGTCCATGACGACAAGCTTACTTTTGAACGATACGGCTCTAGCAATCGCTACCATCTGTTGAATAGCAATGTTGTACGTCATCAACGGCTTGCGTACATCAATCGAAATCGAGATTCGTTCGAGTAACTTGTTGCTCTCGGCGTTAATCTTGGACCAGTCAATAAAGCCAAAGCGACGCGGCTCACGTCCCAGGAAAATATTTTCGGCAACCGACCGGAACGGAATCAGATTTATCTCCTGGTAAATGGTACTGATACCGTTATTTTGCGCCTGTTGAGGAGAACTAAAGTCGATTGATGTGCTATCAAAGAGAATGCTGCCGCTATCGCGGGAATATGCACCTGTTAAAACCTTAATTAACGTTGATTTGCCCGCGCCGTTCTGTCCGACCAGTGCGTGAATTTCGCTCTGTTGAATGGTCAAATTTGCATCTACCAGTGCCTGTACGCCTGGAAAGCTCTTTTTTACATGCTCTACCTGGAGCAATGGGCTGTTTTGAGACATCCAGAACCTCTTTCAGCATATTTGATGGTCAGAAGTGTCGCAAGACACTTCTGACCATCTTAGCACAATCTGAAAACGAGTTCTTTTAGAAGCCGTTCGCAAGATTTGCCTGAGCATTGTCCTTTGTATACGTCGTATCCGGTTGTACAACCCATATTGGTACCGATTTGCCAGCCGCATAGCTAGCAATCGTCTGGAAGGTGAGTGTACCGAGACGTGGATTGGACGTGACTGAAACAAGTTGGTCGCCAGCGATGATCGACTTGAGGCCAGCGGTCTCACCGTCAATCGAGCCAATGATCACATCTTTTCCAGGTACCTTGCCCGCAGCCTTGAGTGCTGTGATGGCTCCCTGGGCCTCTTCGTCGTTCGCGCAGAAGACAGCAGTTACATCGGGATGTGCCTGTAAAAGTGTCTGCATCTTCTGACGAGCGGTATCACGGTCAAAGTTCGCATCTTGCGAGGCCACAATCTGCATACCAGGTTGACTCTTAATAGTGTCGTCGAAGCCCTTCTTACGCAGGATTGCAGGAGTTGCACCAGAGGTGCCTTCCAGTTCAATGATCTTTGCCTTACCATTGGTGGCTTTAATCATTGCCTCTGCAACAAGCTGTGCCTGTTTGATAAAGTCGGAGCCAACGAAGGTAACGTAGTCTTGACCGGGCTTTGCCAGCGTATGGTCGGCATCGCGGTCAACCAGGAAAGTAGGGATACAGGCTTTTTTAGCCGCCTGAATCGCAGAGACTTCACCGTTCTCGGTCAAAGGAGCAATAATCAGAACATCGACCTTCTGTGAGATCAGCGACTGAATGTCCGAAACCTGTTTGGAGTCCTGACCGCCTGCGTCGGTCAACGTGAGCTTGTCACCAGCAGCAGTAGCATTATCTTGCATACTCTTGTTTTCAGCGAGACGCCAGGGACTGTTACTAA
Organism: uncultured Ktedonobacteraceae bacterium; assembly: GCA_964250365.1. Lineage (GTDB taxonomy): Bacteria > Chloroflexota > Ktedonobacteria > Ktedonobacterales > Ktedonobacteraceae > JBBQVS01. Next base: position 7,632 of record CAXUGH010000112.1, on the reverse strand, counting down.
TGTTTTGTGAGAAGCCAATCTTGAGGCCAGTGGATTTGGTCAACTTTGGGGGTGATCCACACGAGGTAGTGGCACCACCACCGCCACTACTAGAACTTGTTGTTGAGGTCGAGCCACAAGCGGCTAAGAAAAAGCCGCCGAGGATCATGATAAATAGGGCCGACATGTTGAGGCCAAACAATCGGGTGCGTTTCATTGCAAGTGTCCTCCATGTGAAATTGCAATTGCGCGAGCCTTTTCGCGCATTTAGCTGACAAACGCGACATTACATCTGTACGAATAAGCAAGTAGACCGGAGATAATGCACTTTAGAATCGAACTACAAATTCCCCCTTTCGTTTTCCGCTCTCTGAGTTTCAATTCGACGCAAAGCGAATTGAAAAAGCTAGGCGAGCGTTTTATACAAGAAATACGACAAAAATTATCCTTTTCTCACAAGAAAACGAAACGAGAGTAACTATTCAGTAAAAAAACTTCGTTTGCTTCGCACGTTTCCTAACCGAATAGGAATAGTATAGATGAAAGAAACGGTTTTTGTCAAGGTGTTTAAGAAGAAACTAGAAAAGTTGTTGACAAATTGCAAGCTTATACTTTATACTTTGTTGTATTGATTAGCTAGAGTACGAAGTAAAGATACTCTTAGATGTGCTTAAACGCGGCAAGTGAGTAGTTACGTGTATGGCAGGAAAAGTGTTATTTCTTGATTTAACTGAGACGAACGAGCAGGCACTTCTGATGCTGAAAGCTCTTAGCTCGGAGACGCGCCTCGCAATTCTTGCCTTTCTAGGCAACCGCACGGTCAATGTCAACGACATCGCCATTGCGCTTCAGATCGCGCCGTCCTCCGCCACAACGCATATTCAAATTCTGGAAAAGGCAGACCTGATACGCACAGAGATTATTCCCGCCACGCATGGTCTACAGAAACTATGTGCCCGTACCTACGATGATGTGCATATTCGGCTGGAGCGTAACGGTGGTAATTCGCATAACACCTTTAGCATCAACATGCCTGTGGGTCAATTCTTTGACTTCGATGTACACCCTACTTGCGGCTTAGCAACCGAGACGAGCTTGATTGGCTTGCTTGATACGCCCGCCACCTTTTATGAGCCGGATCACGTCTACGCCCAACTCCTCTGGTTCCGTCAAGGCTATGTGAGCTATCGCTTCCCCAATCATCTCCCCTCTGGTGCCTCTCCAACTGTACTCGACATTAGCGCGGAAATTTGTTCTGAAGCTCCCTTACATCATCTCGACTGGCCCTCGGACATCACAGTATGGGTCAACGGTGTAGAGATTGGCACATGGACCAGCCCCGCTGACTTCGGTGGCGAACGCGGCTTGCTTACGCCTCAATGGTGGGAGACCAAAGACAGCCAGTATGGTTTGCTCAAACGTTGGTCTGTCACTACCGAGGGCAGTTTCATCGATGGTAGAGCGATGAGCGAGGTGCGTATGCAGGACTTGCACATCGAAAAAAAGCCTTTCATCGAGGTGCGCTTCGGCGTCAAAGCCGATACTATGAATGTCGGCGGCATCAACCTGTTCGGCGAAAAATTCGGTAACTACCCTCAGCCAATTGTGCTGAAAGTCGATTTTGAACACACCAAAGAGCGATAAAATACACAAGAAAGCTCCGATGCGCTCAGCACATCGGAGCTTTCTTGTATTGTAGTAGGCATCACTCAATGCACATAATGACTCATACATCAGGGCTAGCGAGAAGCAGAGGTCACAAAGGTTGTGCCATACTCCTGCTGTGCGACTAGTTGATTGTCACAATACACAGTGAAATATTTTTCTTGCAAAAACACATCGTAGGTATGCTGACGAAAGTGATATCCACGCAACGTTGCCTTGCCCAGAGCTTTATTCTGAGATGGACAAATCTCAAGCCGATCATCAGTAGCAGGGTGGAGTCCGAAGACACCGTGTATGATGGCTTGAACCCCGCTTCCAGCAGAGATTTGCAAAGGCATTTCTACGGATGGATTGCCCAGATAATCTGTAAAAATCTCCTGGGGGAAGTAAGGGTAAGCTTCGATCCAGCGGAGACAGCGAGAGAGAATCTTCCAACCAATTTCAGGATATCCCTGGCGGTAGGCATTTTCCACAATGCGTAGAGGCATACCGATATATTGTCCACCACCCCCCCAATCGGCGTCCTCCAGGTCATAGTGTACGGTATCAAGAGGAGACATGGAGTAGAGGCCAAAGGGACCAATAAACTCTCCCTCCTGGAGGTGTGCAACCAGTTGAACACGCTGGTTCTCGCTCAGCCAGGGAGCATCGAGCAGATCAAAGACGTGATAGGTGCGAACTGAATGGCGACTCCCATCAGGGTACAAGTTATCAAACCAGCCTGCTTCATCATTCCATAACTTCTCATGTATTGACTGATGAAGCCGCTGTGCCCATTGCTGAAACTGCTCTGTCTCCGATTCATGTTTGTCCAAACACCACCGCGCGAGTTGCTGATAGAAATTGAGCACCAGACCGTTTGTGGTAGCTACTACATGCTGATATCCATCAGTACGCATCTCCAAAATAGCGCGTGGGTCAGGACCAAAATCGAGCAGCTCGTCCTCACGAGCATAGCGTTTCCTTAACTCGATAGCAATCAACTTGAGCCATGCAAGCACGCTACGGTCATTCACCACAGTATCCAACAGAGAGAGATCGCCCGTTTGATGAAGGTAAGCCTGGATAATCTCCAAGAGGGAGAAGGGGCTTTGTGCATACCAGTGAAAAGTTCTGCCATCCCACTGGAGCCAGCTATAGTCCAGACTGCCTTTAATGTAGGCAAGCAAGGCCATACGCACCCCCTCTGGGTCAAGTAGCGTAAGCATTTCAGACGCAAATGTGAGATCCCACGCGAGCGTGGAAAGCCAGGTCCCTGCGGCGTAAAAGGGATTCAAAATAAAATTGTCTCGTTCCCAACGGCATTCCAGAACAGTGAGGATGCAGCGTTTGTAAAACTCATCAAAGGCTGCGTGCTGTGTCTGGATGCAAGGAAGCTTCTCCTCTGCCCAACGTAGACGCTGACGGAGAGCATCATCAGCTTGTTGCATTCTCTGTGCAATTGTGTTCTCAGGCTGGGAGAATTTACTTGTTTCGTGCGCTTGAATGCGAAGTGCAAAATGCGCGGTTCGGCTTGAGAGCGCAGGAATCTCCCAATTCCATCCCTCGTGGGTAGCGAGTGGCAGATCGCTCGTAACCTCTATTTGAGCTTGGTCAACAGTAAGATGGAAAGGTGGATGTGGTGGTTCATTCAGAAGAGGAAAGGAATTGGTGGAAGCGGGATCGACGATGCGCTGATCGGGGGTAAGGATGAAGGTTAACGGCTTGCTTCCTCTATTCTCAATACAGACCTGTAAAAATACCTCGTCTGTGCTGGCTGAAACGCTGGTCACAGTTTCAATGCGGAAGGAAACCCATTTTTGCTGGAAAAGCTTGTGGAACGTACCTACGCGGTAGTAGCGATTGGGTTGCCATTCGGCTTTCTGGAGGAGCAGAACCATAGGAGCCGTAGCCTCAGTATGGGGATCGTATCCCATGTGCGTCGGTACATGGTCAGTATACGAATTGAGGCCCAGAGGATGAATACCCTGGTCAGTACGATCCATATATGAATGAACATCTGCGGCGATGTCTTGAATAAAGCCGCCGAGAGAACACTCAAAGAATGCTAAGCGAAATTGATAATGGTAAAGTTGGACGGGCGGAAATTGAAGATTTTGCAGACCCGTCAAGGTCTTATCGCGTATAGAGATCGCGCCTCTCCCATTAAATAGGCGCAGCATTGTATCTGAAAAAGCCATGCGGGTACGCGCCATACGCAAGGCTTCGGGCGTTAACTGTTGCACTCGTTGTGAATCTGGCTCTAACATAAGAGTTTCCCTTCATCGTGATTTGCACAAATGTCATTATTATCTCTAAATGAGCTTCAATGAGCAGTATAAGAAGCAAATGCGAGGCGTGTCAAGATTGGCCTTTTTACATTACTGAGGCAAGCCAGGATACGAAGGCAATATTGAGCTTGTAGCAGTGATAGTTCAATGTACAGACGATAAATCGCACGTCCGACGCGATAAATCGGGTCCCTACGGAAACATATGTGAAAAATTTCCGCTTTCGTATAGCACCGTCAGAATAGCAGCATAAGGAATACGATAGAGTGCTTGAAAGAGGAATCTCATGAGTATCGACGAAGAGTTTGACAATTTGCTGGCAGAGTTAGGAGTAGAGATGGAACGCCCAAACGAGCGCGATAATCGACGCTACTTTAGCGCGGATGTAACACCAGAGGTGTCCATTTTTCAGGCATCACGCGACCACTACGGCGTGTTCTACCGTCTGGACATGATCGATAAAGTGCCTGAACTCCGCATTATGATTCCCGCTGAACGCGGTCACACAAAAATGGATATCTACCTTGTACGCCTGAGTGAGACCATGCCACTAAGCATCAGTTTCGCCGAACTTTCGCTGTACGAAGGCAGTCCCGCCTACGAACAGGGGCGCGAGGCAGCACTGCAACACATGCTCTATGCCGTTGCTGAGATGATGAAGCAACTCTTCTGGTCTGGCGACATTTCACGCCTCAGCTTCCCGCCCGAAATAGAGGTCTATCCCCTCTCCCTGAGCGACGACCGCCGCATGCGCCGCATCCGCTAGCAAGGGTATAAGAAAACAGTGTGCATGAAGAGTAGGCACGCGTGCCTACTCTTCATGCACACTGTTTTCTTATACCCTATGTTCCTTTTGGACATTCTATGTTACACTATGTATATTGAAAAAAGAGAGCATAGGCGGAGCCATGACCGACAATATAGATACCATAGGGCAAGACGCAATCACCCATCTTGGCTTGAAAAACGCAGCACGCGAACGGGCACTTCCCAAGTCGCGTGCTGCTATTCGTTTTTGCGCCAATAGCATTCGCGCAACTCACCGGCAAGAAATCGAGACGGCGCAGACGCTATTGCAACAAGCGGCAGACCTGCTAGCAGAGATGACAGACGACCTCCACGCTCATCAAGACATCTTCTACGCTGGCTTTGTGCAGGACGCGCAGAAAGAGTATGCCGAGGCAAAAACCTTTGCTGCTTTGACGCAATCGCAGCCCTTGCCAGCGGCGCAAGACCTCGCGATTAGCTGGTCTGCCTATTTGAATGGCTTGGCTGAGGCGGTAGGTGAGTTGCGCCGCTACGTCCTCGATCAGCTACGGCACGGAAACTTCGAGCAATGTGAGGTCTATCTGCGCTACATGGATGATATCTATAGCGTCCTGGTCTCGGTTGACTTTCCCGACGCTGTGACCGCTGGCTTACGTCGTACCACCGATGTCACACGTGGCATCTTAGAGAAGACGCGCGGCGACCTTACCACCGCCGTCACACAGGCTCAGCTACAAAAGGCAATGCTCTCTCTGCAGCAAGATTTACAGGGGTATATCTCTTCTCAGAAGAACGTGTAAGCATAGGAGAGGAACGTATCCTTATCCTGTATCGTCATGTATATACGTTATATCTATAGCAAGCATACACTAATGTAGAATGTATTCTCACTCATTCCCACACTGTGAGGGGCATATGTCAAGCAAAAATGTAAGAAATAGAGACGCTAAGGCCAAAGTCGCTAAGACAAAAGAGGACTCAGAGAAGCTTGCAGTGGCGAAGCTTCCTAACTCGGCACGCATCGTAACCGCGGACTCGGTACAGTCGGAAGAGGTGCCAACTGTTCCTCTCGGCTCACTAGAAACCGTCAATGCACTACAGGCGGAGGTTGCGGTACGTTCGCTTGCCTCTAGCCAGGTCGGAAACACACCGGTCCCGCTTGTCGTGCAACCATCGGAGTATCGCCGTAGTATCGGTGAATGGTTGCAGGTATGGTGGGACGGCATTAGACCAGTCTACTTATTGCTGTCTCTTGTACCAGCCTGCGTTGGTAGTATTCTTGCATGGATACATACTATCAATAATAGGACTCCGTTTGGACATTTTCATACAACGCATTTTATCGGTATTCTGGTCGCTATTTTCCTGGTTCAGACTGGCGCAAATCTCGTCAATGACTACTACGACTACCTGCACGGAGTAGATATCAGCAACTCGTTCGGCCCCAGTGGACTTATTCAGCAAGGACTGGTAAAGCCTGCGCGTATACTCTCGCTGGGGCTTACGTCCCTTCTTCTCGGTGCTATCGTTGGTTGTGTTATCGCGGCAGCCGGTGGACCTCTCGTCTATCTATTCGGTGTTGTTGGACTGCTCTGTGCCTTCTTTTATAGCGCGACTGCCCGCTCGCTCTCCTCGCTCGCACTCGGCGAACTTGCAAGTTTTCTTGTCTTCGGTCCACTGATAACGTGCGGTGCCTATCTCGTCATGGCACAAACAGGAGCTATCGCAAGTTCTGCATTCACCTACAGCATCCCACTAGGTCTGTTCGCCGCCGCCGCGCTTCACGTCAATAACATGCGCGATATCGAAGGCGATGCTCATGCCAAACGCCTCACGCTTGCCTCTATTCTCGGCATGCGCTGGAGTCGCTGGCTCTACGGCATTCTCCTTCTTGCTGCCTATCTTCTCGTTGTCGTCATCGCGCTTCCGCACGGCGCACCACATTTCACGCTCTTGACGCTCTGGACTCTGCCCTTGCTTGTGGTAGCACTCACCGGCATCATCCGTTCCAGTGCCTCCTCCGGCATGCATCTTCTGATACGCCAGACGCTTCGGCTCGAAACCTACTTTGCTCTTTTCTTGCTAATTGGTCTACTGCTCACAGCATTTCTACCAGTTCTTCCCAATCTCCCTGCACACCTGATTCCGTAACATGTACACATACAATGGCATGCGGCATGAGTCGCAGACTCATGTCGCATGCCATTGTATGTGTACATCCTATTGTCCTTGATAGAGCGGAACGTTGAAATAGAAGGTCGTCCCTTCATTGAGTGCTGTAGAAAAGCCAATCGCCCCACCATGCTGCTCAACAATCAGTTTCGCAATAGAGAGGCCGAGGCCGTAGCCACCCATCTTCGATTGCTGCGCGTGATTTGATTGATAGAAACGCTCGAAGACATGTAATTGATCTTCGTATGGAATACCAAAACCGCTATCAGTTACGGAAATCATGGCTTGTGAATTCTCGTTAAGCCGCGCATGCACCTGTATTTCGCCACCGGGGGGTGTAAACTTGATTGCGTTGGTAATCAGGTTATTCAGCACTTGAATGATGCGTTGCGGATCAACGTAGAGAGAAGGAAATGTAGCAGGTACATCCTGTGTAACGGCAACCTCTGCTTTTCTCGCTTGTGGTTGCAGGCTCCCAACAACCTGCCGTATAAGCGGACGCAGAGGCACCTCTTGCTGCTTGATCTCGAATTGCCCCAGGTCTGAGCGCGTCATAAAGAGAATATCTTCAACAATCGAAATCAGTTGCTGTACACCTTCCTGAGTATAGCCGAGGTATGTGCGTTGCTCAGCCGTCAACGGTCCCATGTGATTGTGTAGGAGCAGGTCTATAAAGCCATGAACAGAGTTGAGCGGTGTGCGTAACTCGTGTGAAACCATCGACAAGAAATTGGAGCGTACCTGATTTGCGACCTTGAGAGCCGATACATCACGGGCT
>CAXUGH010000111.1:12048-15059 GCA_964250365.1 uncultured Ktedonobacteraceae bacterium | reverse complement strand
AAACCTCGTAAATTCGCATAAAAACAATATCCTTAACTTCAAAAATTTGTGCGTAGATTTGGACATGTCCAACTCTACGCACAAATTTATGAAATTTTAATCGCCGGATGCGCCGGAGAAGCCGCTTTTGCCATCGAAGGTGTACAGATTCTCCGTTTTGATGAAGTCGAAGCCAAGATCGGCAACACGTCGCAACAGATTTACAACCTGTGCATGACTTACGGAGTTACTCTGTTTGTCTCCCAGGAAGCGGCAGCGCCAGTGGTCGGCGTAGGCTGTTTCTGACATACCGTGAGGCCAGACCTTCGCGCCGCGACTGGTAATCATCGTCAATGCGAGTTGCTCACTATTGACGCGTTGCAGCGTTTCGCCAAGCTGGTCGGGTGTGCCGTTGCTCCAATCGAGGTAGACATCGACGCCAACAAGTTCCTTCCTGGCGTTCTGCTCTGGATTTGCCGTATGTGCCAGATGATGGTCATTCTCTGCTGGAGAAGAGTAGCTGACGGCTTGAAGCGTCTGAGGCTTCTGGCCTAGACGTGCGACGACAGCTTCGGCAAATTCTTTCGTACCCACCTTTTGCTTGCTCACACCCTCGACGAAGATATCATAGGTATGAATGCCATCCTCGATGGTACGCAGCCACGCGTTATGTACGCTAGTAGCGACCTCTGGCTGCTGAATATGTACTAGCATCATCACGGCACCGAGCAAGAGACCGGATGGATTAGCAAGGTTTTGTCCAGCGCGACGCGGAGCCGAGCCGTGAATCGCCTCGAACATGGCGAAATGGTCGCCAATGTTCGCGGAACCTGCGAGACCAACCGAACCCGCGATCTGTGCCGCGACATCCGATAGAATGTCGCCATAGAGATTAGGCATTACGACGACATCGAATGCCTCTGGCGTATCGGCGAGTTTGGCGGCTCCGATATCGACGATCCAGCTCTCATTTTGAATGTCGGGATACTCTTTCGCGATTTCGTCGAATGTGCGATGAAACAGGCCATCGGTCATCTTCATGATATTGTCCTTCATGAAGCAGGTAACTTTCTTGCGGTTGTTACTCCGTGCGTACTCGAAGGCATAGCGAATAATCTTCTCGGAGCCTGTGTGACTGATGAGCTTGATAGACTCCATCATGTCGTGTGTCTGGCGATACTCGATACCCGTGTACAGGTCTTCTTCATTTTCACGCATAATCACCACGTTCATTCCGGGATGTTTGGTGTCGATGAACGGGTAGTAGGCCACGCACGGTCGCACGTTTGCATAGAGACCGAAGGTCACGCGTGTTGTGACGTTCAAGCTTTTGTATCCACCGCCCTGTGGAGTTGTGATAGGAGCCTTGAGGAATACCTTTGTGCGCCGCAGCGATTCCCATGCGCTCGGCTCGATACCTGCACTAATGCCGCGCAGATAGACCTTCTCGCCAACCTCGATTGGCTCAATGTCGATGCGTGCCCCCGCTGCCTGAATAATGTGCAGCGTCGCATCCATGATTTCTGGCCCAATACCATCACCGTAGGCAACGGTAATCGGTGTATTTTCACTCATAAAAACGTTTCCTTTTGCTAAACTGCCACCCTCTCCGTGGCAGTTTTAGTGTAGCATAGCAGGGGAAGACGTGCAAATTGCTTTGTTTTGTCGCTGAATAAATTGCCTCTATACGTAGAGCCAAATTTCTGGTATAGTAGAGCGCAACATAATTATCGTAGGGGCGGCTACATACACTCAACAACAGAAGGCGAGAATGCCTTGGCAGAACACATACCACCGACGCAAGAGCCGGTGACAAAAGCACAGGCGCAGCAGGGCTATACTGGCACGACTCCTCCATTGGGACAACTTCCACCGCGCGGCGAACGTCTATGGGTTGATCGACCAGAGCAATTGCTGGCGGCTGTTTCCGTCCTCAAAAAATCCCCCGTGATCGCAGTCGATGCCGAATTTACACAGGCTCGCCCCCATAGCCGCACTTCGGGACAATCGTCCGCGCCGCGTCTCGCTATATTGCAACTAGCCGTGAACAAGACCTGCTTTGTGGTCGATACGCTGCGCCTGAACGATCTCTCACCACTCGCTACTGTAATCGAAGACCCTCAATACAGCATTTTGCTGCATGGGGCGGGTGCCGACCTACGCGTGATGGCTGATCGTGGCCTTGAGGTCGCGCACTATTATGACCTCGAAGCTACCAGCCGCTCAATCTTTGGACAACACGAGTCGTCGCTTGCGGCTATGTTGAACCGTGCCTTTGGCTATCGGCTGGATAAAAGTTTACAACGAACTGATTGGACGCGTCGTCCACTGCCACCCGCGATGATTGCATATGCAGCTCGTGATGCCGAGGTAACGCTGGCTCTCTATTACTGGCTCAATCAGCATTATCCTGATATTCTCAAGCTACACGAGCATACGCAGCACAACGAGGCGGTTGCCGCATGGATCGAGCCATTCCTGGATGGCTCCGCGCCACTCTCAGCGGATATGGCGGTAGCCGAGGCGAAGAGACAGGGACAGATTACGCAGAAGACGCAGGTTGCGAACGATTGCCGTGTGGCGTTGCACATAGTGAAGCGTCCTCTACAGCGCAACCGCCTGTTACGGTTGATTGCGGACCTCTCGCTCACACAATTGACGCCTGATATCGTATCGTTGCTACGCTCACCCGCATCTGATGAACGCGCCAGTGCCTTACGTGCGTTGGGGAGGCTCAACGTCAAATCAGTAAAAGAGAGCATTCGCCCCCTGTTGGAAGACCCGGTAGACGATGTGCGACGGGCGGCACAGGCGGCACTTCGCAATCTCGGCGACAAAGAAAATACTACCAAACACGCCACGCCGATTATCGCCAACGATGGTTCACGTACATGGACGGTGGGACAGACGGAAGCGAGCGACGCCTCCGCAGCAGATGAGAATCCCTGGAAGGCGCGGCTACGCTCAATGATGGATAAACAATAGAAGAGAGCATTATCGCCCCCCACACGGTCGGGGGGGTAAAGCTCTCA
>CAXUGH010000111.1:2192-12038 GCA_964250365.1 uncultured Ktedonobacteraceae bacterium | reverse complement strand
TGGTATGCGTGTGCCTACCCACACTAAAAAGAGCAACATCGAGGCAAATACCGTGCGACGAATGCGTTGTGTCCAGCGTTCCTCTTCCACAGCGTTCCCTCCGCCGAGGCGTAACAGGTGAACAAGGCGATGTAGAAATGATTGCTTGGCATATGCGCTCTGTGATGGTCGGGGACGTGCAACAGAGCGTTGAGGGGTCACAACATTGTTGGCTACCTCCTGTTCGCGTTTCAGCTTCTCGGCGCGTTGTTGCCACAACTGTTCCTCTAAAGAGGTAAAGAACTGTTGTAGTAGCAGCTTCACCGCACCCTTAACTACCGTTTGTTGTAGCTTCGCGCCTTTTTTGCTAAGTTGTACATCGGCTACATACGTGACAACAGTAGTATCCTCCTGTTGCTGTAAATTCATAGTAGCCTCACCGCTTATCGTGTTGAGCGTGTCGCGCACACTCTCGACTATCACATGGTAGTATTGCGGGTCCTTGCGTTCCGTAACCTGTACCGTACCATAGTAGGTTCCTGCGAGCGGTGTGTAGGTGAGGCGGAGCGCGAGACTCTGCGTAAATTCGTCTATACGCTCCAACTGCTCTATTTCAGGTAGAGTGTGCAGGAGTGTCTGCTTATCGCGCAAGCATTGCCACACCTCTTCGGGCGTAGCCTGTAGCGTATACGTTCCTTCTATATCCATACGAAAACTGTCCTTTATGATTCCTGATTTGAAGATACTCTATGAACAATACGCACATTATAGAGGACTTGGCTGATGTGAGCAAGTGAGCATGACAGTGGCTCTGCCCCGTCATGTTGTCTATGCTAAAACGCTTGCGTTCACTTACCGTAAGGTGTATACTTGCAACCAGACTAATTGACGCAAGGAGGCAGACGGGTTTTCGCCCCACCTCTGTGAGGAGTTTTATACGTAATGAAAGTGATTCTGTTACAAAATGTCGAGGGCCTGGGACAGGCGGGCGACCTGAAAGAGGTCGCAAATGGCTATGCCCGTAACTACCTCTTACCATCAAAATTGGCGGCTGGTGCCACACCTTCTTTGATTGCCAACCGCGCACAGCGTGTCGCAGCAGAGCAGCGCAAACTTGAGAAGCAAGCGGAGGCCAACCGTACACAGGCAGAACGTCTCGGACAGGTGACACTTACCTTCAAGGCAAAGGTCGGTAGTCAGGGCCGCCTCTATGGTTCGATCACCAGCCAGGATATCGCATCCGCGTTACGTGATGCCGAGCATCTCGTCGTTGAGCGGCGTTCAATCGAACTCTCTGAGCCAATTCGCTCACTCGGCACATTCTCGATTCCGGTGCGTGTCGCCACGAAGCTAGAGCCGAAAATTACTGTGCATGTCGTCGATGCAGCGGCACCCGTTGCGCCAACAACACCTGCTGTAGCCACGCCTGCTGAAACCGAAACAACCGAGGATGTAGGGGTCTAATTTATTACACCCTTGTCCCCGTTGACCACGATGGAGATAGAATGCCACGCTGGTTGTACTACTCATTGATTTTGACCATTGTTGCCCCACTCATCGCGTTAGTGATGGGAGCGCAAGCACCAGCAATGGTCATTTTTGTTTTTGCAATACTTGGCCTTATTCCGCTCGCGGCCTTCATTGGACGTGCCACCGAAGACCTCGAATACTACGTTGGTCCAGTCGCGGGTGGCTTGCTTAATGCTACCTTCGGCAATGCGCCCGAACTGATTATCGGCATTTTCGCGCTTCAGGCGGGTCTGCTTTCAGTTGTCAAAGCCTCGATTACAGGGTCGATCATCAGTAATGCGTTGCTTGTATTGGGTGGGTCGCTTGCGGTTGGTGGTTGGCGTTGGGGTGAGCAATATTTCGATAGTCGTGCCGCAGGCCAGTTCTCTGCGATGATGGTTATGGCGGTCGCTGGCCTACTTATTCCATATACTGCCAGCGTTGTACCGGCAAATCAGTTTCGCACTGCACCCATCAGCATTGGCGTCTCCATTATTCTGCTGCTTGTGTATGTGATGTATCTTGCATCCAATATATTCCATCTGCGCTCGGCTAGACGCAACCCCATCAAGCGTGGTAAGCCTTTGTCGGGTCCTTTGAATCCTCCCAAGGAGGCGGACGAGGAAGAGGTGGATGCTGTCTCTGGCGGAGCCGATCCGCGCACTGTAAGCGCAACCAAGCCCCCACCACCCTGGTTATCGCTACTCATTCTACTGGGTGCGACTGTGTTGACCGCTGTGGACAGCGAACTACTGGTGGGCACATTGGAGCCTGTGACGCATCAATTAGGCTGGTCGCCAGTCTTTGTTGGTCTGGTGATTATTCCCATCGTGGGCAATGCTGCTGAGCATTCGAGTTCGCTCATCGTGGCCTACAAAGACCGCGTTGACTTGAGCATGGCGATTGCGGCAGGCTCCTCCATTCAGGTTGCGACCTTTGTGGCGCCAGTGCTCGTGCTGGTCAGTTTTTTCTTTTCGCACCACCTCGACCTCATCTTTCAGCCGCTAGAACTTGCCCTATTGGGACTCGCAACCATCCTGTTCACATTTGTAAGCCTCGACGGAAAATCATCGTGGCTCGCTGGCATGCAACTGCTGGCGGTGTACGTCATGGCGTGCGTGGTGTTCTTTTTGATCCCTGGATAGAGATTTATTCGGTAGGCTTCTCCGTTAAAAACTCGCCCGTCAAAAACTCTATTGCCCGTTTCTTCCACGACTCGCGTTCCTCTTCCGTCTGCGGTTGCACTCTTTGTGGAGAGGCTGCGAATGTTTGACGTATCTGCTCTGTGACAAATTCGCGTGATCTCAATTTCTCGTCCTCAGTACTCGTGCGTAGCGTCTTTCCTTCGGGAATAGTTAATCCTACGCTGTCCATAATCTCCTCAGCGATATAGATGGGGCTGCCCAATTGTACCGCCAAGGCTAGCGCATCACTTGGTCGTGCGTCTATCTCCTGCTCTCCCTCGCCATTCCGAATCTTGACTATCGCATAGAATATGTCGTCTTTGAGTGACTCGATACGTACCTCTACAACGGACGTATGAGTAGCTTTGAGCAAACTGACCATAAGTTGTGACGCGAGAGGTCTTGGTGGAGTAAGTTTATTTAAGCCCATTGCTATAACTAATGCCTCTGGTTGTGGTACCCAGATGAACACTACACGGCGACCAGCCTCATCTTGCAGGATAACAACCCGTTGCTGCGTTTGTGTGTTGATACGCACTGAATTGATACGCGCCTTAATCATGGTTTTTCTCTCCTGTGCCGGTATTGGTGACGGTTGAATTTCCATATATGCTAGTAGTAATTGCTTTAGCTGTTTTCTTGCGCGGTGCAAGCGACCCTTCACGGCTACGATTGAGATATGAAGAGCCTTAGCAATCTCCTGCAAGCTCAATTCTTCATAATAAAAAAGTAGGATAACCTCACGCTCCTTGAGCGACAAGCTCTGCACGGCATCGAATAGAAACTGGTGCAGTTCGCGCTCCTCTACCAGCGTGTGTGGGTCTTCCAGCATCGCCAAGCCATCGGAAATCTCATAATGCATACCTCCCATCATGTCTTCTAAAGAGAGCGAAGGAGCCTTTTGCTCTCGTAGATAGCTGCGGCAGATATTGAGCGCAATGCCATAGAGCCAGTTTTTGAAGCGCGAAGCATCCCGCAGAGAGTTGAGCGAAAGATAGGCATGCAGAAATATCTCCTGCATCAATTCGCGTGCAATCTCCTGAGAAGGGACTTTGCCTAGCACAATACGCTTAACCATCTGTGTATAGCGTTCGATGAGTTGCCCAAAGGCACTTTTGTCGCCTGAACGTGTGAGTTCGACTAGTTCGCTATCTGTTTGCTCCATGTCGATGCTTGTTGTGAATTTCCCCTTTTCTATTCAAGCTTTTTGAACGGTTCAGACTTTTCATTCGGATTGTGCAGAAATGTCCCATCGGCTCTAAAGACAAGCGATGTATCTGGCGAGACCTGTTCTAGCATCGGGCGTGGGTTCAATTCGTTCAGGATGCTCTCAATGGCGTCCGCCAACTCTTGCTTCGTAAAACGTCGTTCTAGCCACTCGGCATTAAATATCTCGCAATCCTTGAGCCGTTCCTCTGGAAAAGGTTCAGCTTTGCGTGAAATGCTTACCTTGTCCGTGATTTGCAGAGTTGGTGCCATTGCTAAAATCATCATGCCGAGCGGTCCATAGCGATCCTGCGGCTTGTATCGCACGCCGATAGGCAACCCTCTTAAAGCATCGAGCAAAAACTGTGCCGCCGCTGGATTGTACTCGACTGCGGCACGCAACCCGCGCATCGCCTCTTCGGACATAGGTATTAGAAGTTCTCCTTCACTGAATCGTAGGGGACGAGATGCTAGGAGTACGGGTCTGATTCATCACACGCTCGCCCCCATCGATCCCGTTTTCTATCATTGGGTACATTCCTCAATTCCTGTGAACATGGTCGATTGCCGAAAAGGGTGTGATGAATCAGACCCGTACTCCTTTCAATACCACTCAATCTCTTTTGTTGCGTCCTTTAGTAGTAGTGGTAAATATACGCAAAAGGTTACGCGACTCAGATCACTCGCGCGAAGATGTTCTATAATGGTAGCAGTATACTCTATTCAATAAAAATGAGGAGAAACTAACTTATGTCATCGACTGCAACAAACATAAAAGACGCGGTAACGCGAACGATTACGGGCGCGCCAGCGAAGTGGCGTTGGTATCACGGCCTCGCCTTCTACGTTGTAGTACAGCTACTCACCTTTGGACTGGGAGGACTCACTAGCGTTGTAAGCGGCAACAAGGGCGAGACATTACGCGACAACATCTTTGGCAATGCATCGTATTTTCGCAAACTAAAGCAATCTGTTGTCGCGCCGCCTTCGTGGGTCTTTGGTCCCGCATGGACAATCAATAACTTCTTTTCCATCTGGGGTGCGTTGGCGGTTCTCAACAAGCCCAAAGGCACACCTGGACGCAACGAGTATCTTGCGTTACAGGGTGCGACGTGGCTCAACTTCGTCGTCTTCAACGCGGCCTACTTCAGTCTGCGTTCGCCCATTAACGCGTTTGTGTTGACCATTCTCTTCTTTGGTCTCACGATAGCCAGCGGCTTCGTCGCCATCTTCCGCCTCAAAGACACAAAGGTCGCGCTTTCACTCGGTACGCTCTTCATCTGGCTCATCATCGCTAGCACCGCCGCGACCTTCCAGGCATTGTGGAATCATGACGACTTCTACGATGTTGGTCCGTTTGCGGAGCCAATTCCGGGACTGGTTGCTTATAGAGATTAGCAAATATTGCTATAACACACTCTGGCAGTATTATTCATCACCAACGGCGATGAATGATACTGCCAGAGTGTGTTATAATAGGCTCCGACTATTCAAATATTGACAGCTATCAGTGTGATAGGAAAGGGTGGAGGGGCGAATTTATGAAGCCGCTTGTTGCCATTGTAGGCCGACCAAACGTCGGCAAATCCACATTTTTTAACCGTATGCTTGGCGATAGAGTCGCCATTGTTGAAGATATGCCGGGGACGACGCGTGACCGTCTCTATGGCGATACCGATTGGAATGGACGCACGTTCACGTTCATTGATACAGGCGGTCTCGAATTTGGCTCCGACATTCCCGTTGGGCAGGTAGGACTTACCGGACAGCCCGGCGACCTGATGAAGCATGTGCAGGCGCAGGCCGAACTCGCTATCGAAGAGGCCGACGTAATCGTGTTCATGGTCGATGCGCGTTCGGGCATCACCGCCGCCGATGAAGAGGTCGCGGACGTGTTGCGGCGCACGAAGAAGCCCGTTATCGTTGCCGCGAACAAGGCTGATAATGCGAACCGACGCATGGATAGCGTCGAGTTCTACAATCTGGGTCTGGGCGAACCTATTCCTCTCTCCTCTACACAAGGCGTGGGTACTGGCGACCTGCTCGACCTCATCGTCGAGGAACTGCCGCCAGCCGACGAGAACGAAGACAACGACGAGGAAGATGAGACACCACGCATCGCTATCGTTGGGCGTCCAAATGTTGGCAAGTCTTCACTGCTCAATGCTATCGTGGGTATAGACCGCGCCATTGTGAGCGATATACCGGGGACGACGCGCGACGCCATCGACACCGAGATAGAATTTGAGGGGCATAAGCTCGTGCTGATCGACACCGCTGGCATTCGGCGGCGTGGACGCATCGGAGTCGGCGTCGAGAAGTATAGCGTGCTACGTTCGAGCCGTGCTATCGAGCGTTGTGATGTGGCTCTCCTGCTCATCGACGCCAGCGAGGGAATCGCGGCGCAGGACATGCATATCGCGGGCGAGGTCGCGGAGTCGGCGAAGGGCATTGTGATCATCATCAATAAGTGGGACCTCGCGCAGGAGCAACGCCGCGCCGAACGCGAAGAGGATATTCTTCCACATCCTGATGATGAGATCGAGACGGCGGAGGATTATCGCAAGCTTATACTTGAAGAGTTCAAGTTTATGCCCTATGCTCCCGTCATCTTCGCCGCAGCAAAAACGGGCTATCATGTGAAGTCGATACTCGAAACGGTGGTCAATATCGCCGAGATGCGCTTCTTACGAGTGCCAACCTCGCGCCTGAACGAAGTGGTACAGGATGCGATACGACGCCATCATCCCGCGATCATTCGCAACAAGCCGCTCAAGGTCTACTATGCAACGCAGACGCGCGTGAACCCGCCCACGTTCACCTTCTTCGTGAACGATGTGCAGGCGATGCACTTCTCGTATGAACGCTACCTTGAGAACCGCCTACGTGAAGCCTTTGGCTTCAAAGGTACCGGCATTCGCCTGATCTTCCGACCACGCTCCTCTAAAGAAGAGAAATAATAATTGAGTATGAGTTTTCGCCCATATACGTCGCAGACGTATATGGGCGAAAACTCATACTCAATTAAGAACAGCCTCTTTTTGACCTAGCTTGCGCTCTTTCCCTGCCAGCAGACGCCCAATATTGTCGTAGTGTAATAGCACGACGAATGTGGGACCCAGAATGAGAAAAAGCATCTCTGGCACGCTGACCCAGCCGAGGAAACGAAAGATAATGCCGCAGAGAAGAATGGTAACGCCGCCCACGATGGAACCGAGCGAGACGTAACGCCAGATGGCTATGGTGCCGATTGCTGTGATTGCGGCAATGCCAAAGATAAGCGGCGAAATGACGAGCGTTGCCCCTGCACCTGTCATGACGCCGCGCCCACCGCGAAAGCCGATAAATATAGGATAACAATGCCCCAGCAGAGCAGTCAAACCTGCTACCGCAATGCCCCAACCAGCACCGTTGAGCGCAGGTACATAGCGTGCAAGCAGAGCAGGACCAATACCCTTAGAGAGGTCTATAATCAACACAACGATGGCGGGTCCGTTGCCGAGCGTTCGCCGAACGTTGGTGGCTCCCGTCTTCTTACTGCCATAATCGCGGATATCAAAATCCTTGCCGCGTAACAACTTACCCATCCAGTAGCCAGAGGGAATCGATCCCCACAAATAGCCGATGATCGCAATGAGGACGAGCGAGACAATAATCCCAGACATGCTAGCACCCCTTCGTGTTCAATATGGCGTTCTTCAGCACGGAACGTCCTGTAGTGGTTTACTGTGCGCCCTCATTATAGAACCGTTCAGGCAAAATTACTAGGTAAGACGCGAATGGTGATGTCGATGTTCAAGTCCTGCACCAGCTTTTGCACTATCTCGACTTCTGGAGTGGCTCCGTGTCGAAAATAGGCAAAATCCGGTCGAATGATTTGGAAGAGCTTGATGAGGAGAATGGCAAAGCCGTAGGCATAGGTCAAATTTTCTGCTGACCCATTTCCCGCGTCAACATGTTCCGAACCTGGACGCGTGGGCGTTATATAAGTAGAGAATGTCGATGGATACATGTCCTCGACGCTCGGAACAAAGACCACATCTACCTGTGCCTCTCTTAGAAGTTGCAGGTCATGCTCTAATGGACGCGGAAAACGCGCAAGTTCTTCGGCTGAGGCAAACTGTAATGGATTAACAAATATACTTACAATGCAAATCTCACACTCCTCCTGCGCGGCTTTCACAAGTGCCAGATGGCTCTCATTGAGATTACCTGCCGTTGGCACAAAACCAACTGACCCTGCCGTAAGCCAGCCACGAGCAGTTTCAATCATCTCATCCAGAGTGTCAATGATACGCATTATAGATCGCTCCCATGACCGATATGGTCTGTTACCTTTCAATCCTACAAAGAAATACGTTTGCATTACTTGTAAATACAAACGTAAAATCTATTTATTTCTTGAGATTTTTACACTGCTCTATGTTATAGTTTACATAACGTATGGCATTCTATGCAAGTAACCCTGATATAGATGTTTGTTCTGCTTGCACCTTGCCCTATCCAGGAATATTAGCATCTATTCGCGTGTTATTAGAGGAATACAACAACCATTGCTTGCGTTGCTTTTCCGCTTTGTCGCATCGCAAGGAGAATAGATTTGTGGTAGCAAATTACCAAAAATTCAGGTGTATAACTCTTGACGTATTGAGATTTCCAACGTATAATTCCCGTCATGCGTATGGCCTGTGCTTCGCTAATGGCAAAAACGTGCCACCTCAGTAGGTATAAGAGAGATAGCAGACAACCGCAAACGTAATGCAAACGTACATCTAACTGAGAATACTGAAAAAGTATTCATTTTCCTTTCCAGAAAATTGCTTACAAACGTTATAATGTAGGTGCGTTAAAAACGCGAATACGTAGCAGTGGAGGAGGACATGTACGACACGATGCATAGAAGAGGGGGTTGAGAGGGAAATGACGACGCGGCAGAGCGTGTCATTGAAGCAGCATCGTGTGTTGATATGTATGAGCATATGTGGGGGCGAGGATCGTGAGGAATGCGTGTAGTGTTCATCGTCGCGGTGACGATGAGGTAAGAAACAGTAACAATCTGGAAGAGGCGATATCGACGACCTCACGACCAGGGAGGAGTTTACAATGAGTATTGGTGGACAGAGTGACGCGAAGTCCGAGCGCAGAGTGTATCGTTTGACGCCGGAAGGCTTTGCTAGGAAAAAAGAACGCCTGGAATACCTAATCAACGTGAAGCGTAAGGAAGTCGCGGACTATATTCACGAGGCGAAAGAAGACGGTGATATCAGCGAGAGTGGCTCTTACGAAGATGCCAAGCATGAGCAGTCGAAGATCGAAGGCGAGATTATGCAGTTGGAGCAATTGCTCTCAGTCGCCGAAATCATGGCACCCGACATGCACAATGAAGATGGACCCCTCACCGTTCGCATCGGTACCCAGGTGGAGCTTGAGACGGAGAGCGGCGCAAAACGCAACTTCAAGATGGTTGAGACGTTCGAGGCCGACGCGAAAGCTGGCTTGATCTCTGATCAGTCTCCCGTTGGTAAGGCTCTCATGGGTCATAAAGAGGGGGAACAGGTAAACGTGTCAACCCCTGGTGGCATCACAACCTATACCATTCTCTCAATCAAGCCCATGTCCTTCTAATATCTCAGTGGGCACATTTGCAGGGAGACCGCAAGGGTCTCCCCTACATATAAATGAAAGTAGGGGAGACCCTTGCGGTCTCCCTCTTTAATGCCTCTTGTTTTTTACTTCTTAGCGATCCCGGAATGTTGTCTGAGTCTGAATCGTGCTAGCGGTTTACGTCGTCGTCTTTCTCGTTGTATCATGTATAGTAACCGTTCGGCGCGATGTCACGAATTAGCCGTTTTCTCTGTTCGGAAAGCATCCTTCAACCGGAGAGAACAAACGACGTATATAAAATGAAACAAATCTGTTGTCAATCTGGATGTGTAGCTGCCGCCTTGCGGCGGCAAGCCACACATCC
>CAXUGH010000111.1:0-2182 GCA_964250365.1 uncultured Ktedonobacteraceae bacterium | reverse complement strand
ACTCGTTGTTTTTATTTTTCGGGTGGGTGGGCCCGCCGCGCCCCAACCCCAAAAAATCAATATTGACAACAAGAATACAGTATTGCAACCCTTTACACACGAAGGACTTTTCTCATGGCAAAGGTATTAAATACTACAGGCGCACTTAGCCAGCGCATTTCGCTTGCGCGTTCACTACAATCAGTACAGACGCTACGGCTCGTGCTTGGCTACATAGCGATGTTCGGCGCACTTATTTTCCTGTTAGGCACAAGCTGGGACATTCAATGGCACCAATATATTGGACGCGATAGAACGCTCATTCCCCCGCATATTATGATGTTGAGCGGCGTCGCATTGAGCGGCATCGCAGGATTAACGGCTATTGTAATTGAGAGTATGTGGGCAAGGCGTAGCTCTGTTGTCGCAAGTGGTAGCACGAACTTCTCCGACGTTTTCTATGGACCGATAGGAGCGTACATCGTTGGCTTTGCCGCACTCAATGCCGCCGTCGCCTTCCCGCTCGATAGCTACTGGCATGCGTTGTACGGCATTGACGTAGCAATCTGGGCACCGTTCCACATCATGTTCGGTTTCGGCATGGCGACTGTTGGCTTAGGTGCCGTCTACATGCTGGCCTCAGCCGCCAATCTTGCACGAAGTCGAGGCGATAGAAAAGCCGCTCGTTGGGCAAATCTTGGTGTTGTGATAGCCTTCGCGGTCATGATGAGCATTTTCACGCTGCTGCTGTTCGATTCAATTGAGGTAAAGAATTTCGTCAATCTCGGCTTTACCGAGATGAGCCTCTTCCCATTGCTCGCAGGTATTATGGTGACGACTACACTCGTCGCGGCTGTATCCATCGTGCCGTGGCGTTGGGCGGCTACGGCTATCGTCGGTTTCTACTTTCTGTTTGCAGGTATCATGGCAATAGCAGTTCAACCCGCCACCGCTTATCTGCTGAAACTTGAGCGTCTTTCGTATAGACATGGGCAACCTCTAACCTCTATTGTGGCACTCGAATGGTTCCTAGCACCGTTAATTGTAGCGATTCTGATTGACGTTGTGACGTGGCAAGCGCGACGCCGCAACTGGTCAACGCGCACTCTCACAATTGTCTACATTCTCGTTGCCTTGATTGCGACCATTCCAATGCCAGCGATCTATCCCATCTATATGCTGTACATCATTGGCTTGTTTGGCGTGGGGAACATCGTGTTTTCGCTGCTCTTTGGTCTGATTGCCACAACTCTCGGTACATGGTTCGGACGAAACGTAGGCGCGTCGCTACAGGCACTAGAGAGGTGAGAACGCCATGCCTAAACTGCTACAACGCCTGTTGCTACTTGTTGGTGTAGTCGGACTACTCGCGGTATTGGTCGAACTCGGCTTCTCAATTGCTGCCACCACGCATGGAAGTACTCCTGTGCGTGTTGTGCATGTGGACGCCGGTTCTTATCCACTCACCATCAATCTCTACAAATATCCGGCGAATGCTGGCTACGCCATGCCCTTCTCTATCACACCTGAGCAGAATGTTGGTGGTACACTTACCTACGACGTGTTCACAGTACCTGCTCACGGCATGCATGCCACGCCCGTTCGTGCTAGCCTCAGCCCTGACGCCAACGTACACAACGGCGTACAAGGCACAGCGGAGATTACGGTGCAGGGAAATTGGACGCTCCAAATAACCGTCGCAGGTCCATCTGGTACCAGCGTAGCCGAAGTACCCATCGTAGCCACCGCGCCACCCGCCATTCCGCTCTGGCTCGGCTGGCTGATTGGCCTCATCCCCATCTATGGCCTGTTCGCCTTCTTGCTCACACAACGGAGACGCAAGAAAATAGTCGTGGCAACGGACAATGTTGAGGTGGCACCAGAGGGCGTAACGCCACACGTAGGCGCATAATAATGTATTAAAGAAACGCGAATTATAGCCCCTACAATCTCTTCAATCCATGTTATATCTGTCAAGAATTTTACAGTATGTGATAGAGTTTATTATATAGCAATTCAGCATTGATGTCTATTTTGCAGACAACAGGAAACGTGGGACGGCCCGCGCCCCGGGCGGCGGGCCCCCCCGCGCGGCGAAGGCGACAACCTCAATGAGCAAACGCATCGCTCGTCCTCCTCGACGACTCGACGTCCCCGCTATCTTGCTTCGCGGCCCACCAAGCGACCGGCGAGCGCGCCGCGT
>CAXUGH010000110.1:0-15188 GCA_964250365.1 uncultured Ktedonobacteraceae bacterium | reverse complement strand
TCCGGTGGCAAAGGCAATTGGTGCGGAGGGGACGGGTTGCTACGTGAGATTATCTTTGAGGTGCCAACAGAAGTGACATTGCTGACCGAGCGGCGTCATTTTCCACCTTACGGTCTGCAAGGTGGAGAACCAGGGAAGTGTGGTGAAAATCGCCTGTTTCATGAGGGACAGGAGCAGATATTGCCTGGAAAAGTCCACTTTCGCGCGCTGCCAGGGGACCGCTTACAGATTGCCTCGCCAGGGGGCGGTGGTTGGGGAGCGGAAAGCACACGCGAGGATGAATAGTCAATAGAAATGCATGCATGCTCGCATATGAGAACGGGAGTATGCACAGGTCCTCTCTTTGCCCGGCTCAGAAGGAGTAGCAAGGATGAAGCCCAATGTACGCCTCAAACACGAACGAATGCTTCGAGGATGGTCACAGGCGAGAGTCGCTCAGGAAATTGACACCTCGGAGAGAAATATTGGTCGCTGGGAAAGAGGTTTCTCTACCCCATCTCCCTATTTCCGCGAAAAGCTGTGTCAACTTTTCGGTAAGAGTGCTCAGGAGCTTGGATTTGTCTCGGATGAGGAGTCTTCCACGTCTGCCCCTATCTCTGATGAGGTGGTCGTCGAAGACCCACCCTATGATCCCTCGATTCCGTCACTTCCCAACGAGGGAAGAACACTTGTTGGGCGGCAGGACTTACTGAACGCGTTGATAGAGCAGCTTTGTTTGGAGCGAAGCGTAGTGCTACGTGGACTTCCTGGCGTCGGAAAAACAGCATTGGCGATTACGCTTATTCATCATACGCAGGTCCTAAATACATTTTGTGATGGCATCCTGTGGGCTGGCCTCGGTCCTCGTCCAGATATTGCCCGTCATCTCAGCCGTTGGGGAATACTGATGGGGCTTTCATCGGATGAGGTCGAAGAGACAAGCATTGAAGGATGGGCAATGGCACTTCACTCGACCATCGGCAAACGCCGTATGATTCTGGTACTCGACGACGTATGGGAGCTTGAATCGGCTCTGGCATTGAATGTAGGAGGGCCATCCTGCGCCCTGATTGTCACAACGCGCTTCCCCCGTATCGCCCTACGCTTTGCGCGAGAAAGCGTCTATACTGTCAACGAGTTATCTGTAGAGAACGGTCTTACCCTGCTAGAACAATTTGCTCCTGAGGCAATCAAGTATGAGAGCCAGGCAGTGAAGACGCTCGTGTGCGAGGTTGGAGGTCTTCCCCTTGCCTTGAAGCTAATGGGTAGATATTTACAAGCTCAGGCATATAATGGTCAACCGCGCCGCTTGCAGTCCGCGCTTGCACATTTGCGCGATGCGAAGAATCGCATTGTTATAACCGAGTTCCAGTCTCCGGTAGATCGTTCGTCTATTCTTCCTAAAGGCGTACCACTCTCGCTTCAATCTGTGATTGCGGTAAGCGATCAGCAACTAGACGAGCAGGCGCGTCTCGCATTGCGTTCGCTCTCCGTCTTTCCCGCCCGCCCGAACAGCTTCTCAGAAGAGGCGGCGTTAGCTGTCTCTCAGACGACGCCAGAGATACTAGATGCTTTATGCGATGCTGGTCTACTTGAATACAGCCGTGAGAACCGCTATAGCCTGCACCAGACCATCGCCGACTATGCCAGTATGCACTTGACAGAGCATATCGCGGGTGAACGTCTCGTTGCCTACACGACCAGCTATATCGAGCGTTCCACGACTGATTATGGGGCATTGGAGCAAGAAAGTGGCAATATACTCGCTGGCCTGAAATATGCATTTGAGGCTGGACAACATCTTCAGTTCGTGCGTGGCGTTCTCCTGTTCGTCCCGTTTCTGATGGCAAGAGAACTCTATGACCTAGCAACCCTACACCTCCAACGTGCTAATCAGCTTACAATCTGGTCGGGGAATACGTCTGCAAGAGCAACGCTCATGCTGTATCTCGGTACTGTGGCGTATCAACGAGAAGACTACAGTCAGGCCAGAGTCTACCTCCACGAAGGACTTACTCTGGCCCAGGAAAATGGGAACGATGCGCTGGCAGACGAGATTCAGCAGCGGTTGGCACAGATTACAACAGCGATGTAACTGACCACGCTCTTGGTTTAACGCTTCGTCTTGCGCTCGGTTGAAGACAACTTACCCTACTGTTGCTCAACCTGAATGTCAAGGTCTTTGGGGGTGAGCGGTTGCCTTAATGTATTGCTAAGTGCGGTTGCAATCGCTTCTGCTTTGACTTTTGGAACCGCCTTTCCTGTCTCGGCACGGTTAATGTTTGTCTCATCCACATGTGCAAGTTCGGCTAGTTGAGCTACTGTGAGATGTGCGCGTTCTCTATAGTGTTTCATCTGTGAATGTTCCATCTAAAGTTGCCTTTCGTAAATACATGTTGTTCGTGCTACTTGAGGAAGAGCTAACTCCCAGAATTTGACGATGTTTGCGGCTCTTGCAAGCAACCCTGTTTTTGTTGCTCTGCTCTCACATTGTCGATGCGCCCTAGAATTTCCTGTCTCTTATGTTCGGTTGATGTTTGCTGAAGAAGATGTTCAAGCTCTCGCAATTCTCCGGCTAGTTGTTCACAACTCATGGTTCGTTTCCCCTTTATCAAGACGTAAGATTGTATTGCCTTTTCTATGATATCACTTATGCAATCTGTCTCCTACTATATGGCCTCTGCCCTTGCACCCTCGCTAATAAGTACAACGTCCAATATCACTCGTGCCACTATCCGAGAACCAAATATTATTGTCCGCTCCCAGTGTGATAGCTCCCAGTTGAGCGTGAGGAATTGAGAGGCGCAGTTCGGTCATTTTTCCCGTTGGTGTGATGATGCCTAGAACGTTCGAGTTCAGCTCGGTAAACCACAGGTTGCCATCGACACCTGCCGCGATTTCATAGGGATGATTGCTAGAGGAAATGCCTGTACCAAACTCCGTCACTTTTCCTGTAGAGGTAATGCGAGCAATTTGTGCTGAATTCATCTCTGTAAACCAGAGGTTGCCATCGGCACCTGCTTCGATATCGAAAGGACCCTTACCAACGATGCCTTTGCTAAACTCCGTTACTTTCCCTGTCGGAGTGATACGCCCAACTTTCGCCTCGTTTGGCTCGACAAACCAAATATTGCCATCTGGTCCAGCCGTTAAACCATAGAAGAGACTGCCAGCAGTCAGAACCTTATATTCGGTGATGATGCCAGCAGGAGTGATTTTGCCAATCTTGCCCGTACCATCTTCGCCAAACCACAGACTGCCATCAAAGCCCGTAGTAATTCCCTCTGGATGACTGGCTTCGGTGGGAAGCGGATATTCGGTAATGCTGCCAGCAGGAGTGATTTTGCCGATTCTGTTTCCGTTGTACTCGGTAAACCACAGGTTGCCGTCTAATCCTTTCGTAATTCCTTGCGGATTACTATTCGTCGTAGGGACGATGTACTCTGTTACAACTCCTGCTGGCGTGATTTTTCCAACGATATTTCCGTTGAATTCGGTAAACCAGACATTGCCGTCGAGTCCTGTCGTCATGAAGTCGAGGCTATCGCCGTTAGTAAGACCTGTGTGTAGCTCTGTGCAACTGTATGAAGGAGTCTTTGTGGACGCAGCTTTTGCTGTTGGGGAAACGAGCAGTTCTAGTGCAGGCGCGACGGTTGGCGAGGGTGTTAATACAGATGATGCTTTGACCAACCCTCCTAAGAGTAGCAGGAGGCTACAGGCAAGCAGCACTTGAGAGCGAGGCCGTGTTACTAGGAGTCGGGGACGAAAATGTTGACTCAACATAGTCACTCCTAACTATAGAAAGAGTACGTCAAACGGTACTACGAGAAGAGAGTGAAATTATTAAGAACATGTTTATAAATAAGACCCTCTCCCTGTTAGTGTATAGGAGTTCTAAAATGACATATTTTGATGTATATAGAAACATTGATAATGATGAGCTTGCCTGCTTCCTTTGTATTGTCTATACTTCAATATGTAATGAGTTGGTTAACTTACTAAATTTCGGAGTTCCTTCATGACTACTATGTCGAAACGAGACCGTCTCGTTGAGTCTGCGAAAACTCTGTTTTATCAGCAGGGTGTAACGCGCTCTACGATTGCTGATATCGCGCAACAGGCACAGGTGCCACTGGGAAATGTCTACTATCACTTCCATACCAAGGATGCATTGATAGAGGCTGTGATTCAGGCACATGTGCAGGAGCTTGAGACGACGTTTGCTAGCTGGCAACACCAGTATACTGAGCCACGCGAACGTCTGCTTGCATTGTTAGTTATGGGACGGAATGAAGAAAACATGCTTGCTCGCTACGGTTGTCCACATGGTAGTCTCTGTCAGGAACTCGATAAAGATGAGAACGAGTTAACCAGAATAGCATCTCGCTTGTTTGAGATGTACCTGAATTGGACAGAGGCACAGTTCAGTCAACTGGGCAAAGAGGAGCAAGAGGCCAATGATTTAGCGGTTGACTTGATTTCATCACTACAGGGCATCTACGTATTGAGCAATAGCTTTCGTTCGCCCGAATTACTGGAACGGAAACTGCAAAGATTGGAAACATGGGTTCGCGCTCTTTAATATAGAGCGCAACCCAATTTTTTTAGTGCATTATACAGTTAGTCAGCTAACTGAAATGAAGGAGCAAGACATGAGTTTAGTAAATGGTCAGCAATTTCCTACTATCACAGCCTCACGAGTTGGCGGCGGTGAGGTAACTGTCCCCCAAAGTACGGAGGGCAAATGGACGATACTGCTGTTCTATCGTGGACACTGGTGCCCCTATTGTCGTCAGCAACTGATAGACTTTCAACGCTCTCTTGAGCAGTTGCATGAGATAGGGGCCGAAGTTGTCGCGCTCTCTGTTGATCCTATCGAGAAGGCGCAAGAGACGGTTGAGAAGCACAACCTGACCTTTCCGGTTCTCTATGGCCTCGATGCTCATGAGATCGCACAAAGAATTGGTGCTAACATAAACGAAGACCCGCTCTTCCTGCAAGCGACGGGTTTTGTGCTGCAACCGGATGGCAAAATCGCTGTCTCAGTCTATTCCAGTGGTGCGATTGGTCGCCTTGTTGCCGCTGATACTATCAATTTCATTAAATACCTGCAACAACACGCCAAATAACACAACCGAATAGAGCAAAATCCACGCGGATTTTGCTCTATTCGGTTGTGTTATTTACGAAGCAAGTCATGCATGATTAAACCGAGCCAGATTGAGTAGCACTGTTGCCCCTTGCGTATCGAAGCGAAAGTTCATACGCTTCAGGCCGCGTTCTTCCAGGACGCGAGTAACGCGTTCCTGTGCGTCTTCGTGGCAGTAGAGCAGCATGAAACCGCCGCCGCCCGCACCTGTGATTTTGCCAGCAAGGGCACCGTGTTCGAGTGCCAGTCCATAACATTCGTCGATGAAGTCGTTGGAGAGACCCGTCGCCAGACGCCGCTTCTCTTGCCAGGAGTAGTGTAGGAGGCGCGCGAACTCGTCGAGATCGCCAGCTTCAAGGCATACCTGTACGTCTAGCGCGACCTGTTTGATATTGTGCAGTGCTTGTAAGACCGTTTCGTCGCTATCCTGCGTCGCTTTGCGTTGATGTTGAAGAATCGAGGTTGATTCGCGCGAACTACCCGTGAAGAACAGCAGAAGCCGCCGTTCTAACGTTCTACGGACATCAGGTGCGATGGAAAGCGGCTCGACGGTAACGCCCTCACTTGTAAATGTGATTTTGTTGAGGCCACCGAAGGCGGAAGCGTATTGATCCTGTTTGCCAATCGGCATGCCCAGTTTAGAAATTTCGATGGTTGAGGCAAGTTCCGCCACCTGCTGTTTTGTCATTGGCTGATCGGTGAGCGTTGAGAGTGCGCGTATCATTGTCACCGCTGCTGCACTCGACGAACCGAGGCCAGTACCAGGAGGAACCTCGCTCGCTGTGAAGAGATGTACGCCGCGTCGAATACCAAAGGAATGTAGCACCGCCTTTGGTAGCGCAAGGTCGCCCTCCCACGCCAGATCGTTGAGGGGAGAATGACGGAACATAGCACGGTAGTCCGCCGAAATCACCTGTAGCTCGTCAGCCTCGTCGGTTGTGAGAATGGCGTAGAAATACTTGTCGATGGCGGTGCTAATCACCACACCGCCATACTTTGCATAGTACGCCTCAAGGTCGGTGCCACCACCACCAAAGCTGATACGCATAGGTGCGCGTGCGATTAACATGTGCTATTTTCCCTCTCTGATGGTGAATATATCTAGACCCACATCATATCACGCAACAGGAGGGCGCATAGCTGCAATCAGGACTTTTGCTACCTCTGGTCGTGAGAATTCGCGCGGCGGAATCTCACCTGCTTGCAGCATCTGGCGTACTCGCGTACCACTGAGCGTGACGTGCTGCTCATTGCCGTGTGGACAGGTTTTGCTCGATGCCATCGCGTCACAGGCGCGACAGAAGAAGGTGTGGTCAAAAAACATGGGAGTGATGCCCAGTTCGCCCGCCTCGAACTCCGAGAAGATAGAGTGCGCGTCATAGGTGCCGTAGTAGTTGCCAACGCCCGCATGGTCGCGCCCAACGATGAAGTGCGAGCAACCGTAGTTCTTACGCATTAGAGCATGGAAAATGGCCTCGCGCGGACCGGCGTAGCGCATCGCGGCTGGCAACACACCAAGCACCACGCGCTTCGCGGGGTAGTAGTTCGCCAGCAGCACCTCGTAGCAGCGCATGCGAACATCGGCGGGAATATCGTCGCCCTTTGTATCACCTACCAGTGGATGCAGAAACAGGCCGTCAACCGTCTCCATCGCACACTTCTGAATGTATTCATGCGCCCGATGTACAGGGTTGCGTGTTTGAAAGCCTACCACACGCTTCCAGCCACGCTCTGTGAATAAGGCGCGAGACTGCGAAGGCGTGAGGCGTTGCTCTGGAAACGTCTGTTGTTGTAATGCCACAACGCGCACTGGACCACCAAGCAGAATATCGCCTTGCCCGTAGACGACCGCGACGCCAGGATGCGCCTCGTCCTCGGTACGATACACCTGTCGTGCCTCGTGCTGCTTATCGTAGTCGAACTTATCTTCTAGCGTCATTACCGCCTGTAAGATGCCCTGTTCGTTCACTAGTGCAAGCTCCGAACCAATGTGTAGTTCGTTGGCCTGTTGGCGAGTTGTGGCAAGCGTAATGGGCACCGACCAGGGCAAGCCGTTGTTGAGATGCATGTCGTTGACCACGCCGAGGTAGTCGGCACGACTCATAAAGCCGCGCAATGGGCTATAGGCACCAATCGCCAGCATCTCAAGGTCTGCCAGTTGACGTGAGCCTATTGTCAAAGTGGGCAAGCTTTTGGCACGTTCCTGTAGTTCTGTACGTTCGGCCTCACCTGCCATGTTCAGTGTCAATGTTCCCCCATGTGGAAGAATAAGTGAATCTGTCATTCTATGTTATGTCTCGTTTCTTTTTTGAATTTGATTGTGGTAAAGACTAATCTATCACGTTTAATGCGCGATACGTCGCGCATTAAACGTGATAGATTAGTCTTTACCATCTTAAAACGCTCTTCCCTGCATATCGGCGGGTGCAGGTATGTCGAATTGCTGCAGAATGGTCGGAGCCATGTCCATCAATTGCAATCCGGTCAGTTCTCGGCCTCCGTTGCCCTCATGCGTCGCTGGATCGTGGCGAATGACGATGCCGAACTGCGCGTGATTGCAGTCGTCAGGTCCAGTGTCATTCTCGAAGGTGTAGACGGAATCGTGCCCAATAGTGCCGACGGAACGCCAGTAGAGATCGCCGAAATAGACGATCAGATCGGGCGCGACGCCGTTGACCTCCTCATATACCTCTTCGGGCTTGTAGATGGTGGTGCCGATGTTGACGCCATCAGGATCGGTCAACGCCTCGAACTTTGCCTGAAGTTCTGCGCGTAGTGCCTCCACCTCGTCCGGCTTGACGATGCCCTGTGGTTCGCGTCCCTCCACATTGAGGAAGATGCGTGCGTAGTAGCCACCATCGCCCCATACTCTCGTCTTGCTCCAATCAATATCGCACTTGTCGATGGCGGTAAGCATCGTTGGGCGTGACTTCAACGTCAAATAGCCTTCGCGTATCAGCCATTCATTGACGCACAGGCCGCCCTCCATCTTCTTCGCGCCGTGATCAGAGACAATGAAGACGGTAGTATCTTCGTCGAGCAGGTCGAGTATCTGCCCGATTTCGTTGTCGATGTAATGATAGTAGTCGCGGATACTATTGTTATACTTGGGATTGACCTCGTATTTCGGGTGCGTGGGATCATGATATTTCCAGAGGCCATGATGAATGCGGTCAACGCCCATCTCGACAAACATGAAAAAGTCCCACTCTTTTTCGGCAATCCACTTCTTGACCAGCTTGAAGCGGCGTTCCGTCATCTGATAAATCTGCTGTAGGAGATAGTCCTTGTCCTCGGTGCGAAAGTTTGGTACATCGACCATGTATTCGCCAACCGTTGCCTCGATCTCCTTCATCGCAGATACGGGATAGGTATAGGGGCGGTCGGGGTTGCGTGTCGAGGGCGAGAGAAAGCAGCCGACTTGAATACCATTGATAGGTTTAGGTGGAAATGTCTGCGGCACGCCAACGGTGATAACTTTTTTGCCTGCCTGTGAAAGAATATCCCATACGCGGTCAGTCTTGACGGAATTGGCGTTCGCCATCGTGTTTTTGCTATAGGAGTGGTCGCCGCGGTTGCGGAAACCATAGAAGCCAAGTGTGCCGGGGTCTTTGCTCGCCATCATCGAACTCCACGCGGGCACGGTGATGGCGGGAATACAACTTTCCAACTTGCCCCATACACCATCGTCGATGACGCGTCGAAAGTTCGGTAGTTCGTCGCGCCACTGCTCAAAAACAAGTTCTGGCGCGGCGCAATCCAGTCCGATCACCAGCACTTTTTTTTGATGGTTCATAGAAATAGGTACCTTTCGATATAACAGAGAATGCATACTCATATAGGTTGTTGTCTCAGAGTCCTACTGTAGTATAGCACCTACGTTGGCGGTGTGAGGAAGAGAGTACGGGTCTGATTTATCACACCCTCGCGCTGATAGACAATGTTGGGAAGAATTGACAGGCGGAATCAATAATTGGAAGCGAAATCAACGAGGACGAGGGTGTGATAAATCAGACCCGTACTCTGAAACAGTTCCTTGCGTGGCACAGAAGCAACCTCGCAGGAATAAGAGGATAATGTCGAAATGTTGTAAAAGTTAATTATGTCTGCTCCATGCAGACACGCAACTCACGAACACAAGAAAAGAGAACAATACTAATGGCAAGTGGTAATAAGGTGCGTGTGGCGATCATTGGCGTCGGTAACTGCGCCAGTTCGCTAGTACAGGGCGTCCACTATTATAAAAATGCGAAGGAGGAGGACCTGGTTCCTGGATTGATGCATGTCAATCTTGGAGGGTATCACGTCAACGACATCGAGTTTTCAGCGGCCTTTGATATAGATGCCAACAAGGTCGGGAAAGACCTGAGCGAGGCTATCTATACAAAGCCGAATAATACCTATCGTTTTGCCGATGTACCTATGCTCAATACAAAGGTATATCGCGGCATGACGCACGATGGACTTGGCAAGTATCTCTCAAAGATTATCACGAAGGCACCGGGGCAGACCGATGATATCGTGCGTATTCTTAAAGATACAGGTACGGATGTTGTCATCAACTACCTGCCCGTCGGTTCCGAAACGGCTACCAAGTGGTATGTTGAACAGATTCTTCGCGCGGGTGTAGGTTTCGTCAACTGTATTCCCGTCTTCATCGCACGCGAGAACTACTGGCAGCAGCGTTTCATCGAGGCGGGTCTACCTATGATTGGCGACGATATCAAGAGTCAGGTTGGTGCGACGATTGTGCATCGCGTGCTGACACGCCTCTTCCGCGAACGTGGCGTCAAGCTAGAGCGCACGATGCAGTTGAACGTTGGTGGCAACACCGATTTCTACAATATGCTCGAACGCGACCGCCTCGAATCGAAGAAGATTAGCAAGACCAACGCCGTCACAAGTCAGCTTGACTACGATATTGGTGCCGAGAACGTACATATCGGACCATCAGATTATGTCGAGTGGCTGTCTGACCGCAAGTGGGCATACATTCGGCTCGAAGGTACGACATTTGGCGATGTGCCTCTGAACGTCGAATTGAAGCTAGAGGTGTGGGACTCGCCCAACTCGGCGGGCGTAGTCATCGACGCGGTACGCCTCGTCAAGATCGCTCGTGACCGAGGACTGAGCGGCACATTGGAGGGACCAAGTGCCTATCTCATGAAGTCGCCGCCCGTGCAGTATTCCGACGATATCGCGCACGAAATGACCGAGGAGTTTATCACAGACGGAGGAACCGTTAGCCTCAATGGTCACAAAGAAGAGATAGTAGCCGAACAAGCCCAATAGAAAGAAAGCACCGCTAGCAGCGTCACAGATGCTGCTAGCGGTGCTTTCTTTCTATTGGGCTACATTAACGTTGTTGAAGCGAGGAATCGTTTACAGTTTCGCCCACTATGCGGAGCAGTTCCTCACGTACTATTGTGACATTGGGCGGCGCACTGATACCAATTTTCACGCGCTCACCTTCTACAGCTAAAACAGAGATATTGATTACGCCATCAAGTATAATACTTTCGCCGACTTTTCGTCGTAATACAAGCATGTAAAGCCTCCTCTAATAGAAGCGTGTCTTCAAGCGTCCTTGCGCTGCAACAATGCCTGTAGGGACGCTTCCCACTGCTCATCCCCATGAGCAGGGATGTATGCGAGAAGATGTGGCAGCGAGTGTTATCTAGTATTCACTTGTAGACGCGATGACAACACGAAGTGGGTACAATTAGTCTCGAAGTGATTCCATAAAATGGCTACTGTTCTCCAAAATGCGCTGTGCCAGTGCAATGCTATCAACCTTGTAAGTTCCAGCACGTACCTGCGCCTTGAGAGCCTCTACACGAGCGATGCGCTGCTCTTGCATCATCCGCAATTTTCGCGATGCTGGTCCAATTGCAATTGAAGAGTCAAGATTAGCTGTAGAGCTATGCTCTGTGTCTCGTGTATATCTTTTTGATCTTGCTACAAACTTCATATTGTCCGCCTGAAGATGAGCGCCCATGTTACCTTTCACAAAAACCTCCCAATACACATAGTGGGCATTCCAACGTTTACTATCTCTTCACTAATCTCTATCGGCATTCTTTCGCGTTTGCGTAGGGAAAAGATAGCAATATTTCTGAATGCGGAAAATTATTTATAGGGTTGCCTTTCCGTCGCGGCGATTACGTGCTGCTTTGCTCGTGACCATTGTTTTCGACTTTTTAGCTGTCCCCTCGGCGTTTGGATTCGCAAAGGCGACACGTAGGCGTACCAGTGCCTGTGTATGCAATTGGCACACACGCGACTCCGATACATCCATGACTTTGCTAATCTCTTTCATCGTGAGTTCCTCGTTGTAGTACAGAGATAGCAAAATTCGTTCACGTTCGGGCAAGCGATCAATAGCCGAACTTAGCATCGTTAATAACTCCTTTTTCTCGGTTGCATCCGCAGGGCCGGGTGTCATCGAATCTTCCAGCACATCACCTAATGTCATCAACTCGTCATCCTGTCCGAATGACGATAATGGAGCATCGAGTGATAACACTGAAAGACCAGCTTCAACGAGCATCTGACGATAACGTTCAGAAGTGACGCCAAGCTCCTTTGCCGCCTCATCCTCTTTCGCTGGTCGTCCCAGTCGTTGCTCTAAGGCTGCCAATGCGGTCTCAACCTGCTTCACACGCGACACTGCTGAGCGTGGTAGCCAGTTCAGGGCGCGTAACTGGTCGATGACCGCTCCACGGATACGTGTAGTGGCGAACGCCTCGAAGCGCACGCCACGCGCTGGATCGTAGCGATCAATCGCGTTTATCAAGCCAATCGTGCCATAACTTACCAAGTCCTCTGCTTCTAGCATACTTGTTGGCGGAATACCCATTCTGCTCACCACAAAGCGGACAAGCGGCGTATAGTGTACGATCAACTCTTCACGCAGCTTCGCGCGTTTCGTCTCAACAAACTCTATCCAGGTCTCTTCAATCGTTGTACTTGCCAATGCCATAGACTTCTTCCCTCACTCTCTGGTATGTATCCACCTTGTTCCTCCTCATCACAATTTCCCGCATCCATAATTCCAGTGTAGAGAGATTTTTGGCACTGCGATATCTACTAAAGTCCCTGAAAAAGGGCGCAAAAGTCCCTTGTTATACAAATCTGTTTGGAGAAGATTTAGATATTGACGAGTGTCACACCCACAAAGATAATTCCCACGCCGAGCCACTGGCTCCATTGCAGCTTTTCGCGCAGAAATATCCATGCTAGCAACACCGTCACGGCACTGAAAAGCGAGGCAAGCACGCTTACAATCGAGACCTGTGCGGTCGTGTAGCCTACGGTGGCGGCGACGAATGCGCTAGTGTCGAGGATACCAACGCCAGCGAGATACCACCACGCACGTCCACGCGGAATCGATATGTTCTGACGTGCAATTGGTGCGAAGAGCGTGAGAGTACACGGCGTAATTAGGCGTACAAGCCATACAGGAGTCACGCCACCAAGAACTGGTGTGACACGCGCCCCAAAGAGCCAGAACGCAATGCCATATCCCAGCGAAGCCAGAATTGCTAACCCAATACCGCCCGTAAACTTTGAGGTACGCGGTTTGGTTGTCGCATTGACAATAGTCCTTGCCCCCAGTCGCCACGTAATCGGTGTCGCCGCCAACACCACCCCAACCAACGAGGTCGCAATACCAATGCCATGTATCGAACTGATCACCTCGCCCGCTAGCACCGCCAATAGCACCGTAATTGCCGCATAGCTCGCCGCGATAGGCGAGACAACCGTGATAACTCCCACCTCGAACGCGCGATACAGTGCTAGCGAACTAATAATATTCAAGCCAATCGCTAGCAACGTCCATACCCACGTCTGCCAGCTCACATGCAAGAAGAGATGTCGCCAAGTACCCGACAGAAGGAGATAGATGCTCAACCCGACAAAGCCAAGAAACTGCATAAAAAGCAACGTGCGATACGTGCCAACGAGCCGTGTAGCATAACGCGCAAAAAAATCGGCTGCGCCCCAGCAAACCGCTGCAGTCAAGCCTAAGAGAATACCCAAGAGTGATTACCTCGATGTGTTGTGTGAAAAAAGTAGTGTTGATTGTATTTTAACACGTAGATTGCTTTGTAAATTTAGGTAAAGTATCCCTATCAAGTTTCGCGCAAAAATAGTGGTATTTATACGATTCCTCTACACAATCTCCACTGTATCTCAACCTGAATCCCATCGCCTTCTTGTATAGTTATCTACAGAAAGCATGTGTTAATGAAATTGTATAAAGTACCATCCATAGAAAACTATATGCAGTCAAAAAATCATGCAATCCAGATTCACCTACTTTGCGTAGTGTAAAGCGAGAGGCAAGAATGAATAACTATCAAGGTATGTATCATGATAAGTACCAATAATTATGCCTTCTCAACTACGTAGAGTAGCAAATGTAGAGGACATGTTGATTAGTCAGCATGAAGCGCCCATGCTCAACATGTAGAATTTATTGTATGAAAGGTAGTTATAAACATTGGAAAATCAAAACTCAACTTCTTCGAGCAATGAAGAGGTAAAGGGAACATCTCGTCGCAATCTTTTGAGAAATGCTGTTGTGGGAGCCGCTGGTGTGACAGGACTCGCTGTCGCGGGTGGAGCATTTTACGCGAATAGTGCCCATGCAGCCGCTAGCAATTCAAATTGTGTCACACCTATTAAGGACATCTTGACCATCGCTCGCACGGCAGAGCGTCTCGCCGTTACGTTCTACACGCATGGCTTGAACAACGCTGAGAAGCTCGGTATCACCGGTGCCGATAAAGCATATATTCGCGCTGCCCTGATCGAAGAGCAAATTCACGAACTCTACTTCGCAAGTGCTGGTGCAGGCTATCTGGCAAGCACTTTCAGTTTCCCAGAAGGTCCAAAGACCTTTGAGGATTTGAGTACCTTCATCGCCACGCAGCAACAGCTTGAGGGCGTCTTCGACTCCGCGTTTCTTGCAGCGGTCAAGGAATTCGCGCTTCAGAGCCGCCCCGACCTCTCACAGGTCTCGGCACAGATTGCATGTATCGAGGCGGAGCATCGTGCGCTCGGACGTGCCATCGGTGGCCTGATTCCTGCCGACAATTGGGCGTTCACACCAGTCTTGATCGGCAAGGTCGGCGATGCCCCCGCACTTGTTGCCAAGGCCGGATACCTCAGCCCTGTCAACGGCAACCACTTCACCTACGAACAGGTTCCCGTCGGTGGTGGCGGCGTGACCTATCGCAGCCCCTTCGCCGTAGCCTCCTGCTCATAGTCCGCGTGTTAATCAACGAGTGATGATACTGCTAATATAAGCAAGGCATGCATTGTATAACAGAGAGAGCCTTCTTGTCTTAGATGAGAAGGCTCTCTGTTTGGCTCCTATTTCACTTCTCTTTCTCCCATTGCTAATTTTAGCAAAATAATTTATAGTTAGACCAAAGCTCATTGAGCAAGAAAGGGAATGCATTTATGAATGAAGATGCACAAGAGCAGTCACAAGGATTGACGCTCCCTAAAGTACAAGAAGAATGCATCAGAGCTTACCATGATATTGTGCCAGAGAGGACTCCTGAAGAAGAGGCGGCTGAAGAACGAGAGTGGGATCGTATTGTTAGTAAACCTCGTGTACGACAAGCACTAAGACGTATGGCGGCAGAAGCACGTCGTCAATACTACGCAGGAGAAACAGAGGAAGGTGGATTTGGGCTTGAGTGAAAAGCAGATAGACGAAAGGATTTCATAAACGATTTGCTCGCTTACCTGCTGAAATACAGAAACAAGCAAGGGCTACCTACCGCCTCTGGAAAGTAAATCCCTACTATCCGAGTCTTCAATTTAAGCGTATTGACCCTGAACTGCCAATTTATTCCGTGCGAATTGGACTACACTATCGAGCAGTAGGTACTAAGATAGAAGATGATACCATTCTCTGGGATTTTATTGGAAGTCATGCGGAATACGATCAGCTCTTCTGAATATTCTATGAGCAGAGGAGCAA
Organism: uncultured Ktedonobacteraceae bacterium; assembly: GCA_964250365.1. Lineage (GTDB taxonomy): Bacteria > Chloroflexota > Ktedonobacteria > Ktedonobacterales > Ktedonobacteraceae > JBBQVS01. The sequence continues at coordinate 60 of CAXUGH010000110.1, read as the reverse complement.
ACATAAGTAAACAGACGCGCGGGTTGCATAATATTTCTACTACCCGATTTTAGACCAAAT
>CAXUGH010000109.1:14224-15201 GCA_964250365.1 uncultured Ktedonobacteraceae bacterium | reverse complement strand
TCAGGCATGTCGTACAAGCAGGCCGCGCATAATTTTATAGCTGAGTGGTACAAAAGAGAGACTATAACCGGGTGTGTGTTTTTCAAGCGTTGGAGTCTGGCGGCGATATGCCCAACCAGTGCGAAGATACTCTTTGTTTGAGTAACGTGTGGGATGAATGTGTTTGAATGCGCCATGATAGCGGGGACGATGTGCAAGTCTGTCGCTCATTAATTCTCCTTACTAATGGGTTCAAAAAAGAGAACAAACACAACAAAAAACGGCTTCCTCCGACATAGATATTACGTCAAAGCAAACCGTTTTCTCTCATCATCAATGGCCTTGTGTCTGAATTAGTGACCGCAGCCGCAGCTTCGTGACTCGCCAGTATCGGCGGCAGTTTTGAAGGAATGTCCACAGCCGCAGGTTGAAACTGCGTTTGGATTGTTGACGGTGAAGCCAGCACCCATTAGGCTATCGACGTAATCCACTTCACTACCGGAGATATACCCAATACTCATCTCATCGACGAAGACCTTGAAGCCATGAAGATCGATAGTGGAATCGCCTTCCTGCTCTTCGTCAAGCGTCATACCATACTGAAGGCCAGAGCAACCGCCGCCAGCAACAAAAATGCGTAGGCCGAGGCTTGGATCGTTCTCCTGTTGAAGAAGCTCGTTGACCTTCTCTGCCGCCGCCGTTGTCATGCTGATTGGAGCTGTCGTAACCGTCATTTCCTGGTTCTGCTCGATCATGTATCTTTCCTCTCAGAAAAGAATTGACAATGCAACCCTTTTGTTAGTCTGTACCTGGATATCAGTTGTTTTGTGACATTCCATTTATGTGTATTATAAGCTACTCACCATGAAGCGTCAAGCCAGACACACAGATATCCCCTGTTACATTATCGGCAACATTCCACAAACGGCGTTTATTCCCATATGGAGCCGCTGCCATGACTCATACCCCGTATCAGAACGGATATTTTCGTCGAGACC
>CAXUGH010000109.1:10737-14200 GCA_964250365.1 uncultured Ktedonobacteraceae bacterium | reverse complement strand
TTGTGAGCTTGGTCCTTAGCTCACCGCTTTCTTTATAAGCGCGATAATCCTCTGCTCGCTGGCTTTGGTCAACTCCATCAGTGCGAAGGTGGTAGGCCACATGTCGCCTTCGTCGAGATTCGCACCGTCGTTGAAACCTAACGTTGCATACCTCGCCTTGAACTTGTCCGCAGGTTGGAAGAAGCAGATGATACTGCCATCCCTGGCATACGCAGGCATCCCATACCACGTTTTCGGCGAGAGGACTGGCGCACTGGCTTTGATGATCTCATGGAGTCGCTGGGCTATGACGCGGTCTTGTTCTGGCATCTCGGCGATCTTCGCAAGCACGTCGCTTTCCCCTTCAGCCTTACTCTTGTTGGCGCGTTCCTCCGCCTTCTGCTCTTTGGCACGCTCCTTCATTGCGGCCCGTTCCTCGTCTGTAAATCCCTTGGACTTCTTGTTGATCGCGGCGGTGCTATTGGCGGACTCCTGTGTGCCATTCTTGTCAGTTTGGCTCATAAAAACCTCCTCATAATGACTTGATTTGAAAACCTCGCCGCAGTTCGACTGCGGACTCATACTATTCTCTTAACAAACCTTTACAGCCCAAAACGTTGTTGCACACGTATCACATTGGCAAGCAAGCTTGCCTCTTCTGGTGCGGAGCCGAATAAGGGATCGCCGCGACGCTCTGGACCAGATGAGAGGCGTGTGATGATGTTTGATGCCGACCAGCCTTGCGACATGAGATGTGTTGCAAGGCCGCTCATAATTGCTGTTGAGAATGACGTGCCAGACCAATCAGCCCACCCTGAAACGTTCTGTTCACCCGTTGGAAAGGTAGGCGCGATATACACGCCGCGTACAGCATCGGGCAGCATATTGCTATCCATGATACCTGCACCATCACCACCCAGAGTCGCAACACCCGAATCGAACGGTGGGATGCTGGCTGAATTGGCAAAGTTCGACGGTCTGTAGGCACTGTTTACAGCCGTGACGCCCAGCGTTGTCTCATAGCGAGCGGGAGCGCGTGGCGGACGCGGCACCAATCCCTGTTGAATCGCGCTGGATGAGTCGTTGCCAGCGGCGGCAACCACCAAGGCTCCATGCGCGTGTAGACTCTCGAAGAGTAGACGCAAGCCCTCCTCGATATGGTTTAGTACGCGCATCACGCCGTACAGTTGTGTTGTAGGCCACTGCCGATTGTCAAACCAGAGAAAGGGTATGCGCCGCACATCGGGCATGACCGTCACACTTAAATTGATGACGAGCCGCCGAATTGAGCCAGCGACAAGTTCACGTTCGAGATCGGTCAGAGCCGCAAACAGGTTATAGAGGTCGCAACCACCATAATCGTTCAAAATACGGATGAGACGAATACGGGCATTGGGTGCTACGTCGCGTATCAAGCCAGCGACAGAAATACCGTGATCGGGCATGACGTAGTATCTTGCTTCGCCTTGGCGGTCACGTCCAGAACGTACATCACTACTCACTGGATAGCGGTCGTACTCTATCGAAAATGACCCGTCTTCATTACGTAAATCGGAGGCGAGGCGTTGCAGAAGCCAGTTGCGCCGCAATTCTAAGCGACTCGCGGCACTTCGCACGCGGTCGGGATGATGCGCGGTATCGAGAATAGCGACCAGCACATCTTCGCCCCCCTTCGTATCTAAAGGAAATCCCTGTTCGCCGATTGCGATTCGCCACCCCAGCAGCATATTAGCTGGTGCTGCTGGAACATCGAGTCCTGGTGCTGGCAATGGTGGCACAGCCGCGCCACCATCAGTATACATCAGTGGTGCAGCACTCACCAACCAGTTCGGCATCGCTGAGACGATTTGTAAACCAACCTTTGCCAACTGCTCCAAACGTGCCTGTATATGTGACAGAGCAAGAGGTAACGGATCGGGAATGTTGGAATTGATGCGACGTGTATGAAAGAAAATAGCTAGTAGCGGTTGTTTCCTATGCAAACCAAAAATAAACGAGCGGCGACGGACGGGGGGCATGGTAGGTGTCGCAGCCCAACGCCCATAGGTGCCGTAGGTTTCAAGGGCAACGCCATAAGGTGCAAGAAATGTATTGAGTTGAGTACGAACTTGTTCCACTACAAGGTCCTGGGTGTCATCTATAGGAATACGGGGTAGACGAACAATCACAACCATCTCATCGGGAACCCAGTGAAAAAGCTCCTCTGGAATACCCATTAACTCTGTCGAACTACGAGACATGAACGAAGGTTCCCCCTCTACATAAAATATATATGGTATTCATGCATATGTATAAACCACTTGCCGTAATAAAGCAAGTGGTCCGCATAGACAAGATTGAATAGTCTTCTTAGCGCATTATAGCCGAATGCCTCTCAGGAAACAATGAGCAAATTGTGCATCACATAACGGACGCATGACAACGCCGTTGTCATGCGTCCGTTATGTGATACGCTATAGATAAAAAGGCTTGTATTACAGGAAGGTTTCATCATGTCTTTTGACCGCCTCACACATGCACTTATCGAACTTGTCGGCATTCCCAGCACATCGGGGCACGAAGAGCAGGTACGCCACTATCTTGAACAGCAGCTTGCACAGCTTGGACTCTCTACTCAGGTAGACAACGCTGGCAACCTTATCGCAACACTTACAGGGAATAGCGGAGAAACTTTATTGCTCAACGCACATATGGACCGTGTGCCTCCTGGTCTTGGTCATACTCCTATTATACGGAATGGAATTCTCTATAGTGATGGCACAACGAATCTCGGAGCCGATGACGCGGCTGGTATTGTAATTATTCTCGAAGTATTGAGGCGCGTTGTCGAGCAAAAACTGCCTCATCCTCCGCTCTTGATCGTGTTTACTGTGCAGGAAGAGGCAGGGATGTGTGGCGCGGGTGGCTTTGATAGCTCAAAGTGGCATGCGACGCACGGCATAGTGTTTGATAACGCCTTTGATGCGGGCGTTGTCGTCTCGCAGGGAGCCGCCTACAAAGCCTTCGACGTGACACTCACAGGTCGCACCGGACACCCCGGCAAAGACCTCTCGCACACCGTCAACGCGCTCGAAATCTTCCGACAGGCTCACTACCCCTTAGGCTCACTCGCTCACGACCAGACCCGCATCAGCATTGGTCGTATACATGGTGGAAGCGCACGCAACGCCATTCCCGCGCAAATCGTTCTCGAAGGCGAGCTACGTAGCTTCGAGTCAGCCGAACGCATTCAGCAATATGAACAAGAGCTACAACAGAGCTTCGAGCAAGCGGCACAACGCCTCGGCGGGCAAGCAAAAACCACATTCACCACACATACCGGAGGTTACACAATCGACGAACAGGAGCCACTGCTACAAACATATAAAGCTGTGCTAGAACAGCGCGGCGAGAAGTTACGCCTCCAACCAACATTCATAGGAAGCGACACCAGTGGCTTCCGCCCGTCCATACAAGCGTTCACGCTCTCCACAGGCGTCGTCAA
>CAXUGH010000109.1:8689-10637 GCA_964250365.1 uncultured Ktedonobacteraceae bacterium | reverse complement strand
CATGAACGACATCTTGAAGATGCCGCCCAAGAAGTGCGCCATCACGCATAGCGATGTTAGCACCTCTGCCTAATGTTGGGGTCATTGCATGAATGGCATCTCCTAAGAGCGTGACATTAGCAGACTTAGGCATCTCGCATGGAATACTCGTGTACATTTCGACGAAGAAAAAAGATTTCGGGTCGCCATGCGCTGGAATCGCGCTTGAACTTTCAGGCCATTCTTTCATGAGTTCTAAAGACAACTGCTGAAGTTCCTCGCTGCTTAAAGCATGTAGGTGAGAATCGTCTTGCCTAAAAAATTCCTTTCTTCCTCCGACAATACAAACAACGTAGTCTTCTTGTGGTTGGAGGTTGGCTTGCGGCATAAGTTGAGATGCCGCTACATCAGGACGTGTTGGAAACACAACTGGCCCTAGACCTAAAAAGAGTTTGTTAGAATCAACAGCGACCGTAAAAACATCTTCACGCGCTTGCTCTGGCACATATTTCATTGCCTCGGTGATCGGAATACGACCATAAATGGCACGAACTCCTGTGTCTTGAATGTTTGCATGTGGGACACGTTGTTTTCTCACCACCGACCGAATTCCGTCAGCACCTACTAGAATATCCCCTTTTGCCTTTGCTCCATCCTCGAAAGTAACGGTAACGCCTGTCTCATCGCTTTCATAATGAGAAAGTTTTTTCCCGAAATGGACGACGTTTTCCAGGTCTGTAAACAATATCTGTCTCAGGGTTGCGCGATTCACGTTTACGTGAGCAGGAAGTTCGTGAGATGAATGTACTTGCGTACTGCCGTGTTCGTCACTTGTCAGACGATTTTGTATCGCAAGTTTCGTATCAACAATTGTGGTAAAGGGAAGCGGCTTCATGGAGGTCGCATCAAAGAGTTTGTAGAGTTCAGGGGTGAGCGACTGGTAAAGTGCATTTACTCCATCTGAATCAATATGAAGCCTGTAACCTTGTGGTCTATCCCAGAGACTTTTGTCGCGCTCGAAGATTTCAACTTCAACGTCGCGCTGGCGAAGAAGTGTTTGTGCTAAGCAGAGTCCGCCTAAGCCTGCACCTGTAATAAGAACCCTTAATTTTGCCATTTTGTACGTTCCTTTCCTATGTTTAGAAAAGGACGTACTGGGGGCCAATCTCGCTTCGAGGATGGATGCCCGTACGAACGCAAACCGTCACCCGGACTACCTACCGGGCTGTGACTTTCGCACGTCCGCATTCATTATGCTATTTTTTATCTTCTCTGTCAAGTTAAGTACAGGTGTTCTGTTTCAAATTGAGCGCATGTTTCGCGATCTATATCGAATTTGAAGTAAGACAGCAATTTAGGTACTTGTCGTTCTAACGATTAATCTCAATGAGTAAGATCCATGCATCGGTAAAAGCGGCAAGGAAGGAGAGTAGGGTTGCAGCAACAACCCAGTAGAAACCATTGGTGCCAAAGATTAGAACAACACCCGCAATCACAAAAGAGAGTGCTGCAATCTGGCTAAGCACGATGTAAGGGACGAATTGGAGGCGATACTCAGGTGGCATCTTGCGTAGACTATCGAATTCGAGGAAACCCACTATCATCCAATTGATGAGTCCAATGAGCAGGACCTCAATGCCATTGGCAAAGAAGGTCTGTGCAGGAATCAGTAACAGCGAAGAGATGAAGAGTACCACTATCAGAGCTACCAGTGCTTCCAGTGCTCGGTTGATCAGTGTAGCACGGCTTGTAATCTTTTGGAGATTGACCGACACACCCACAAAGATGAGACCTGTTAGCGTAGCTGATGCTCCTAGCTCTCCGAGCAAAAAATTCTCCCAACCAATCATAGGTACTCCTTACACTTGACGTTTCTCTCATTCTACCATTCTTTCACCCATAGACATTTTAAGGTGTCAAATTGAGCAAGCAACACATATCCTATTTGGGAATAGCCTCGTGTTATCAT
>CAXUGH010000109.1:0-8589 GCA_964250365.1 uncultured Ktedonobacteraceae bacterium | reverse complement strand
GGCATAAAACAGCACTCATCCGTGTTACTATAGACAAAGCAATTAAAAAATTATTGATAAGCGAGGGATATTGGCAATGGCAAAAGTTTATGGTGTTATTATTATTGGATCGGGGCCGTCAGGGTATACCTCGGCGATATATGCGGCACGCGCGAACTTGTCGGTGCTGATGTTCCAAGGCTATCAGGTTGGCGGTCAGTTGATGACGACGAGCGAGGTGGAGAACTATCCCGGCTTCGAGAATGGCATTCTGGGGCCTGAAATGATGGAGAAGTTCGAGCAACAGGCGCGTCGCTTCGGTGCGGAACTGGTGCCAGAGGATGTGATTGCCGTCGATTTCAGCAAACGTCCCTTCACCGTGACCACCGATTCGGGCGAGTACCAGTCTGAGGCTATTATCATCTCAACGGGTGCAACCGCAAAATGGCTAGGTCTGCCGAGCGAGAAGCATCTGCAAGGGCGAGGCGTTACGGCTTGTGCCACCTGCGATGGTTTCTTTTTCAAGAACAAGGACGTGATCGTTGTTGGTGGTGGTGATACCGCGATGGAAGAGGCAACATTCCTAACGCGCTATGTCAACCACGTTACGATGATTCATCGCCGTGATAGTTTCCGCGCCAGTAAGATCATGCAGGATCGTGTACGCAACAACCCCAAGATTAGCATTATGTTCGATACCGAAGTTACCGAGGTGCTGGGCGATAATGCGGTAACAGGTGTGCAGTTGCGAAACGTGAAAACTGGCGACGAGCAGAAACTGCTTGTACAGGGAGTCTTCGTAGCCATTGGACATCAGCCCAACACATCACTGTTCCAGGGTGTGCTAGATATGGATGCAACGGGCTACATCGTGCCAAAAGAAAATACGATGACCAATATCTCCGGCGTCTTCGCGGCTGGCGATGTCACCGATCACCGCTATCGTCAGGCAATCACGGCGGCTGGTGATGGTTGTCGCGCCGCTATCGACATGGAACGCTGGCTGGAGAGTCAGGGCGAGGATGTCGGCGTCGAAAACTGGAACTAAGAAAATAATTTATACTCGAACAAAAAAGTGTCAGGCTGGTGCCGGACACTTTTTTGTTCGAGTATGGCTTGTTATTGTGTCGGCTCATCTGTATAATGTGACCATATACCTCTAACGGCAAATATCCGCAACGGTGCGCTATTCTTTGGAGGAGCAATACGCTATGGAGATGACCGATAGGCCAGATATCAGTGTAAGCACAAAGGTACCTGCGGAGCGGCAACGACTGTCCGTCTTCGATTCAATCAACCTGAACGTCTTCTGGATCGCCAACCAATTCCACTGGCAAGCCCTACTAGCCGTTGTTATTCCCAGCATGGTTGCGACATTTCTTGACCCGACACACAAGGATATCAACCTCGCGTTGGTCGTCAATGCAGGAACGCTGGTGGCATTTGTCGTCAATCCACTAGTTGGTGCTATTTCGGATTATGCCACATTCCGTATAGGTCGCCGCCGCCCGTTCATGATTATAGGCACGGTTCTCAACGTGATTGTGCTTGTCCTCTTTGCCTTCGCGCCCTCCTGGTTCTCCTCTGGTGGGCTACTCCTCACATTCGCACTGCTCTTCGTTCTGTTGCAGTTCAGCAATAACCTTGCGAACTCGCCGTGGAGCGCGATAATCGCCGACAAGGTGCCGCACAATCAGCGCGGCCTTGCATCTGGCTTCAATGGTCTTTTCACTCTGCTCGGCACCATCCTCGGCTCGGTTGTCGCGGGTATCATTCTCGGCGGCAAACAACCGCTACCGCTCTATCGCAACTCAGTGGTGCAGATTTTCTTGCTCATCGCGGTAGTACAAATCGTGTTCGTAACCTACACTGTGCTAATGGTCAAAGAAGTGCCATTGCCGCCGGAGCAGCATGTGCGATTGAACATTTCATCATTCCTCAAACGTTTTCTGTTCAAGCCCTCGCAATATCCCGACATCTCGTGGGTCTTGTTAGCACGCTTTTTGGTGACAATGGGCATTTGGAGCGTCTACTACTTCCTGCTGTACTACTTCGATGATGTGTTAGGTGGTAAAGGTGTTAAAACGATTGTACTGGGCACACCGTTCTCTGGCGCACAATTCAACGGCGTGCTGTTCCAGCCTGTACTATTGCTACTCGCACTGCCAACGTCGATTTTTGCAGGGTGGGCGTCGGATCGTTGGGGACGCAAGAGCCTCGTGTATCTATCGGGTGTGATGATGGCGGTGGTGTGTCTCATCTTCATTCTCTTCCAGAACCAGTACGCAGCCTTGTTAGCAGGAGCATTCTTCGGCATCGGCTACGGGGCATATACAAGCGTCGATTGGGCATTGACAACCGATGTGCTACCACCAACCGACGAGGCTGGAAAATTCATGGGAATCTGGTCAGCGGTCGGCATTTTGCCGCAGGTAATCGGCATTACCGTAGGAGGCATCATTCTACAATTGCTCCAAACGCTGCCTAATCACGTAGGTTACACCTCGTTGTTCGGCTTGACGGTTGTCTATATCGCTCTTGGCACAATTGTTATTAGGCAAGTGAAAGGCGCAAGGTGATAAAAAGATGAGAGAAAAATCGAGTGGAGAGTAGGCGCATGCGCCTACTCTCCACTCGATTTTTCTCTCATCTTACCTGGACAGCGGGAAGCGTGATATAGTGACATAGCAACGGGAAATGTCACCCTTGCTTTGTAATGACGAGTCAATTTTTTGAAAATAGCAAAGGAAAAGTAGATGGCAAAACAGTGTACACACCTTGACGAGATTAGAGACGTAACACCGAGCGCGAATGGCTGTGAGGATTGTTTGAAGATAGGGGACACATGGGTTCATCTCCGCCTCTGTCTCGAATGCGGGCATGTAGGTTGCTGTGACTCCTCGAAAAATAAGCATGCTACGAAGCATTTTCACGCTACCAATCATCCAATCATCCAATCCTTTGAACCGGGTGAAGATTGGGGCTGGTGTTATATCGACCAGGTAGAACTCGAATTCGAGTAGGAAACTTGGAGAGAGGAGAGGACAGATGGCTGATTTGGCAGTAGCCGTTAGCGAACAAGATCATAGTCAAGGACCGACGGACGCTCCCGTAACATTAGTGCAGTACGGCGACTATGAGTGCCCATATACGCGTCAATCGACACACGGAGTTCGAGCCATTCAGCAACAGCTTGGCTCACAACTGCGCTTTGTCTATCGCAACTTTCCGCTTACCGAGATTCACCCTCACGCCCTTCATAGCGCGGAGGCTGCCGAGGCCGCAGCGGGTCAGGGCAAGTTCTGGGAGATGCACGACTATATCTTTCACCACCAGCATACGCTGGAGGACTCCAACTTGCACGATTTTGCGAAAGCGGTAGGTCTGGATATATCACAATTTGAACGTGCAATGGCTGAACACCAGTATATTCCACGCATCGAGGCGGATGTCGAGAGCGGTGAAGAAAGTGGAGTTCAAGGCACTCCAACATTCTTCATCAATGGTGTGCGCTTCGACGGCTCGTGGGAGCAAGAGTCTCTACAGGCAGCCATTGAACAAGCCTTGAACGCATAACCTCAAATGCGGGGGAATGAAATAGCGATTACATATTGTTGCAATAGAGTAGGAGCCATATGGAGTGGCTCCTACTCTATTGCAACAATACTTTTTACAGGTCGTCCACTATGGCAACGTGGCTTACGTGTACGAACGCATTATCGTTGTCAACGCAACGTAAACACCACAAGAGGCTCTTTTATATATGGACACCTTTACCAAAAATGTCGAGACCGAGCAAAAACCTTCTATAGATAACAGTACAATAAAGAGAAACCATGCCCCAAAAGCTAACTCTTTACTGGTACTCATTTTATTATGTAGTGCTCAGTTCATGGTTATATTGGATTTCTCAATCGTCAATGTAGCACTACCCGCTATTCAGCGGGACCTCGGCTTTACCACACAAAATCTGCAATGGATTGTTACAGCATATTCGCTCACCGCTGGTGGCTTTCTTCTGCTTGGTGGACGCTTTGGAGACCTGTTTGGACGCCGCCGCCTCTTCATCATCGGCACGGTCTTATTCGCTGTCGCTTCACTGATGTGCGGTATCGCGCAGTCTGCGTTGTGGCTGATTATTGCACGCGCCGTACAGGGACTTGGCTCTGCTATTATCGCGCCAACGTCATTCTCGCTTATCACCACCACGTTTCATGAGGGGCCAGAGCGCAACAAAGCATTAGGCGTTGTAGGTGCGGTGGCCTCGACAGGTTTTGCAGCAGGTTCGCTACTTGGGGGAATTTTGACGGCTAGCGTCGGCTGGCGTTGGGTGTTTTTCGTCAACGTTCCCGTTGCTATTGTTACATTGATCTTGACCCCTATCCTGCTACAAGAGACGGAGAGAGAGCAAGGACAGCGACAGATTGACATATTCGGGGCTATTACTATCACGCTTGGTTTAGTCGCGCTCGTCTACGGGCTAGCTCAGGGCAATCTAATTGGTTGGACGGCACCCGAAACACTCATATTGTTCGCAGTCGCGCTTGTCCTGTTGGTTACATTTGTGTTTATCGAGACTCGTGTTCGAGTACCATTGATACGCCTCGGCATCTTTCGTTTGCGTACACTCACAGGTGCAAATCTCGTCGGAATGCTTGCCCCAGGTGCGTTAGGTTCGATGGTATTTCTCGTCACGCTCTATATGCAAAAAGTGCTTGGCTATACTTCGATACTCACGGGTCTCGCATTCTTACCGATGGCTTTCCTGCTAATGATTATCTCGAACGGGATATCACGTTTCGTGCCGCGCTTCGGGATACAACGCATTCTCATCGTCGGTATGATTATCATGGCGGCTGGTCTGCTCTTCCTCACACGCATCTCCATAGACAACAACTACTGGGGTATACTCCTTCCTGGCACACTAATTGTATCGTTGGGCATCGGCCCGTCGTTTACTGCTATGGCAATCGCGGCAACCGCTGGCGTGAGCGATAAAGAGCAAGGTCTGGCCTCCGGCCTATTGAGTACATCACAACAGGTAGGATCAGGACTCGTACTGGCGATTGTCGCGGTCGTCTCCGCCGCTCGTACAGTAACAGTACAGCAGACAGGGGTATCGACAAAGCTAGCACTCGTCAGCGGTTTTCAATACGCGTTCGTCGCTTGCACTGTATTCGCGCTCCTAAGCGCGGTCGTCGCCACATTTGTAATTCGCCAGAAGAAATAAAAAATAGTCCAGAAATAATTTTTATACCTCTTTGCATGCAATGCAAAGAGGTATAAAAATTATTTCTGGACTACAAGGATTACTTAGATGTTTCTACCACCTCGATGGCATCTTTTCCGCCGTAGAAGTCCCACCAGGATTTTGCGCCATGCGCGAGTACCTCATTCAAATTTTGAATGTTACGCACACCCTGATCTTCGAGCCAGCCGCGCAGTGCCTCTGTGCCTTTTTGCGCGTATACCGCAACGCCCTCCTGCCATGTGGCACGACCACACAGGACACCCGCGAACGGCGTATTCGCCTCTTCCGCTAGCTCTAGCGTCTCAAGGAACGTGTCATTGCTTACACCAGCACTCAAGTAGATAAATGGGATTGTCGTGGCGGCTGCGGCATCCCTGAACGCCTGTTTTGCTTCTTCACGACTATAAGCAACCTTGCCATCGGTGTTGGCCTTCGCCCCCTCAACATACGCCATGTTGACAGGCACCTCGACCTTCAACACATCTACGCCATAGCGGGGCTGCGAAAACACATGCATGTATTTCTTGACCTTCTCAGGCTTGACCTTGGCGAACTCAAAGCTCTTCTCATCTCCAACTGTATCGCTATAGGCCAGCACTTCCAGGAAGAAGGGAATATCGAAGGCGCGACACTCAGCACCTACGCGCTCAATAAATGCCTCTTTGATCGTGTTAATATCTTGCGCGTCGTCTGGATCGTAGTACATCAAGATTTTGATGACATCGGCACCTGCCTCGACAAGTCTTCTTACCGACCAGTCGTCGAGCAGGTCGGGCAAGCGTCCCTTCTCATTGGCATCATAGCCTGTTTTTTCATAGGCCAGGAACAAACCAGTGCCCTTAGCGCGATGTTTGGCGGCCTCTAACCCGAATTCGGGATCAAGGAGAACAGCAGTAGCATAGCGCGTCAAAATCTCCGCAACCTGGATTTTGAACTGAACCAGATCGTTATCCGTTGCATCGCTACCTCTCGCCTTTGTAATCGACTTTCTAAGTGAACCGCGCTGATCCATTGCTGCGGCGGCAATGACACCTTTCTCATTCGCCACTGCATTGATACCATTAAATTTTCCACGCGTGATACGCGTTTTTGCTTGTTGCTGCTGCATAAGGCTTTTGTTCATCTCCTTTTGCTGTATATTCCTGGATAGTTACCAGGAGACTTTTCACTACATTGTGATGTGTCTCTCTTTGTCACGATACCGAACAGTACTCCGATGCACTGTCCTGCTACCATTGTACAATGCTGATGAGCGACTTGCCTATGCTTCCATCTCTTTTGATAGGAATAGATTAGAAACGGCTTAGATATACTAATAATGCTTAGAAGTATTCAATGATGAGTCTATTTTGACATAAAATTCCTTGAACTTTGTACAATTTCGTGCTATAGAATGAGAGGGCACAAATTCGTGTTGTGGATGAGCTTTCACTGTCTTCTATATAACTAACTACTAACACGAAAATGTGTCTATCTATAGACAGCTATTCAGGGACGAATATTTACGCGCACGAAGCGTTCCTATATCTACTTAGAACAAGGAGTTACACCGTTCATGAAGAAAAATTTCTTCACTACGTCGTCAAACTCGATGAAGTCGCTGTGGTCGCGTCGCTCACTGCTCAAAGGCACTGTTGCTGGTGCAACAGGACTTGTCGTCGCTGGTAGCGGCCTCTCAGTAGCTCAGGCGCATGGAAGTGGTAGTTCACCCGACTCTATCAAAACCATTCTCAGCGTCGCGCGTACTGCTGAGCAGCTTGCGGTCACGTTCTATAGCCATGCCGTTCAGAACGCTGATAAACTGGGTTTGAAAGGCAAAGACCTGGAAGACGTTCGTGCTATTCTGATTGGTGAGCAGATTCACCAGAAGTTCTTTGCCGATATGGGTGGTGAGTCTCTTGCGGATACCTTTAGTTTCCCACATGGAGCAGCTACCTACGAAGACTTTGGCCTGTTCATCAAAACACTGCAACAACTGGAAGGCGTCTTTGACACCACCTACCTTGCAGCAGTCAAAGAGTTCGCGGAACTCGGTCAGCCCAAGATGGCACAGATTGCCGCGCAAACTGCATGGACGGAGGGTGAGCATCGCGCTGTAGGTCGCAAAATTGCAGGTATTTCCCCTGCCGATAACTGGGGCTTCGCTCCTGTACTGGTTACATCCGTTGGAGCCGCACCTGAAGCAGTCAAAGACGCAGGCTATCTCAGTCCACGTCCTGGGAATAGCTACAAGTTCCATCCTGTTAGCACGTATGATCCCAAGATCATCTACCGCAAACCTTTCGCTTTGGACTAGAAAATTGTCATAATGACAAGCAATTCTATCTAAATTGACGAATGTCGTTCGTTTATTACAAGGATATGTTATTTGCGAATAACATATCCTTGTCATTGTAGAAAGAACTATACGACAAACATATGCAATTTGTACAGAAAAATTAGTAATGTTGTTACCTGAGATATTTTTGCACGTCTCTATACACAGAGTGGTAGGGCATAATAGTATTTCTCTTACAAGAGCATAGTATAAAACTACGTTGATGTACACAACTGTAGCAGTTTCTTATGAAAAAAGAAAATGTGTACTAGACTATATGAAGGAGTTTTCATGATGGGTGGAAGCAGTTTTGATCTGATCGCGCAAGGGTTGCTAAAACACAAGAAGATTATGGAGCAAATGGAGCAAGAGAACCGCGAGTTGCGTCGCCAACTCGCCGATTTACGCGCGGGGCATGGTTTTTTTATAGAGATTGACGGTCAACGCTACTCACTCTCAAACGAAACGCTTGCTTCTACTCAAGCACCCGCTCAATCTTCTCCAACAGAGCCGCTTGTTGAGGAACAGGCTGCCGCGCAACCAACAATGCAAATTCCGCAACATCCTGTTACAGCAGAAAAGAACGAAACAGGACGCCAGACGCAACAGCTTGTTCTGGACGAACCGGAAATGCAGCCAACCTCTATTTTGCCGATTCAGACCGAAGAGGAATCAACTCCACAGCAACACGAGTCAGCTACAACAAGCCCAACCTTTCTCGAAGAGGTCATGATCGACGAGTTTACAGTTGCTACAACCAGTCCCCTTTCTGTATGGTCTGCACCCAAGCAGGAACACAAGCCAGAAGACAGCGAAGATGAGGAACTGAAGTTACTTCGTGAGCAACTTATCGGTAGCTATTTGCTTGAATAACAATTTCATAAAGAAGAGGGGGCCAAAAAGATGTTTTTGGGGCCGATTGTTTTTTAAATTTTTTTTTTTAATTATTTTTTTTTTTTTAAAAAAAAAAAAAAAAAAAAAAAAAGAGGATAGAAGAATGAGGATACCCTAGAATCGGAGTTTTTTAGGTTCTGTAATCTTT
>CAXUGH010000108.1:0-15406 GCA_964250365.1 uncultured Ktedonobacteraceae bacterium | reverse complement strand
AATAGTGATTGTGTAATTTTACCATTTGCTACGATTGCACTCTTGCCGCTACTCGACTATACTACGTGTACGGAGCGAATCAGTGAAGGAGCGTGCAAGCAAATGATACCTTCGTCCCTCTATTGTTCAACATGTGGCGCGGCAAATGCCGCTGATAGCCTTGTATGTTTTGCCTGTAAGCAGCCGCTATCTGTAGTTACGAGTGACAATACGCCGCTTTTGCAGGGACGCTATCGTATTCTTACGCAGGTTGGAAAGGGTGGCTTTGGAGCGGTGTATCGCGCTGAGGATACGCAGAAGCAGAACGCTATCGTGGCGATTAAACAGATCAATCTACGTGGCTTGACACCACAGGAAACAATCGAGGCAACCGACGCCTTCAATCGTGAGGTCTCGCTACTCACAAACCTGGATTCTTCTCACCTTCCGCATATTCACGACAACTTCACCGACCCCGAACACTGGTATCTCGTGATGGATTTCATCGAGGGCGAGACGTTAGAGGCGTACCTTGAGGCGAAGGACGCACACTATACTATGCCGCTGAATGAAGTCCTTGCTCTCGGCGTTCAACTATGTACCGTCCTTGATTACTTGCATACACGCGAACCCGCAATCATTTTCCGCGACCTCAAACCCGCCAATATCATGCGTACTCATGCGAACAAACTCTATCTCATCGACTTTGGCATTGCGCGTCGCTACAATCCCGCCAAACTCAAAGATACCATTCCCTTCGGCTCCCCTGGCTATGCCGCACCCGAACAGTACGGCAAGGCTCAAACAACTGCGCGCGCCGACATCTATAGCCTCGGTGCCCTGCTGCACATGCTGCTCACAGGCGACGATCCGGTGGACAATCCGTTTCACTTCTCACCGCTACGTATGTATGGCGCATCAGGTCTACAAGACCTTGAAAAACTGCTTATGCGTATGGTTGAACTCAAGGCAGAGAATCGCCCTGCAAGCGTCAACGAGGTCAAGGCCGAATTGCAGCGTATCGAAAACCTGCAAAATGGTGGGCGCGTCTGGCAACCGCCCATAGGTCAGACGCCAGACCCGTTTTCTGGTATGCATAGCAATGGAGGAAGTCAACAACAGCTTTACCTATCGGGCAAAGGGCAACAACTGCTCTACATGCCACCCGCGCAACGCAACCGACTCGCACGCCGCAAGTTTATCGTTGGTAGCCTCTCTGTTGTCGGCTTGATGGCGATAGGTGCGGAAGCTGTCTCGCATATCGCGCCTCTTTTTCAATATAGAGGTGGTGTAGTGGGAGCAGGAGGAGCAGGGGCACAACCTACTCTGTTTGCTAACACGTACACCTATAACGGACACTCTGCGTCTGTACAATGTGTTGCGGCACATCCAACCAACGGTTACATTGCCTCTGCAAGTAATGATGGTACCGTACAGGTATGGTTTCCCTCACAGGTGATGCAAAATGTGCCAAGAAAAGTGCAACTTTATACAAGTTACAACGTTGGTGAACCAGTAAGTACTCTTGCATGGGGTCACTTCAACGGCTCTGACTTGCTAGCTTTTAGCAAGGGTACAAGTGTCTATGTGTGGGACCTTAAAAACACCGTCTTCTCTTTTCAGGCAAGCTCAGAACCTAAAGTTGGCAATGTGCAGGTGCCTATCAATTCGCTTGCATGGTCGCCCGATAGCCAGCATATCGCTTTTCCCACGTCGCTAGGACTTCAACTCTACAACATGAATACGCGAAAGGTTGATAGGCATTTCAACATCACTAGCAGTTCATCGTTTGTACCGCTTACTGATATAGTGTCTATTGCATGGTCGCCTGCTAGTACGCAGATAGCGGCTAGTAGGCAAAATGAGAATATATTGGTATGGGATGTTGCAAGCGGAACAATGAACAGGAGTATGACATTTAAAGATGGTAGCATTATTGCGTGTTCGCCCAACGGCTTCTGGCTTGCGACGGTCAATGGTAATTCCGTAATAGTCTCTTCTACTACCAACCCACAACAATTATGGACGTATCTTGATACAGATAGTAATTCGGGCGGTGTTACGGCACTTGCATGGTCACCGGATAGTCGTTATATTGTTGTTGGTAAGTCGAGTGATGACGCGAATAATATCGTTGTGTGGAGCCCCTTCGAGAGCGGGAGTAGCTCATCAAATGTTCTTGCTACGCCATCAGTCGATACTAGTGGGGCTTTTGCTCATCGCCTAATGACCAATGGACAAGCCATTCAATCCCTTACATGGTGGCTCAACGATGATGGGTATATTGTGGTGGGAGCGGATAAGGCGTATATACTCGAACTTCGAGCCGACATGCTCAACCATTAAGAGAAAGTTGGCTCTCTATCCTTCAAGGGAAATGGGTGAATATGCTACGTGTAGGGGGGAGAAAACAGGGAGACCGCAAGGGTCTCCCCTACATCTTCGTGCCCCTCTACGTGTAGGGGAGACCCTTGTGGTCTCCCCCTGTTTTCTCTCATAGATGGAGGAGACCTGAAAAAATTGTAGGAGACAACCATGTATACACTACCCGTAGAAGTCACAAACGAGCGTATCCCTGGCATAGTACCCGTGAGCGAGCATTCGCTATTCTCCTCAATTCCTGATGCTCAGGCTGTGACGCTTGTTGAGGAAAGGGATGAGGACGACACCGCTGTTCTCAAGCAGGTTGTACATGCTGTACGTGTGCCGCTCGATGGCGAGTGGGTGCGCCATGCATATGCAGAGGAGCCGGAGGAGCGCCCCATCGGGCAGAACTTCGATGATAGCACATGGGAGCATGTCTTCGTACCCAACAACTTTGGCCTTGAACCCGCGCTCTCAGCACATTTCGGCCCTGTCTACTATCGTCGTCGCCTTGCCACGCTCGATTCGCCTCATACCTTGTTGCTCTTCGAGGCTGTCGATTATCTCGCGGATGTGTGGCTCGACGATGAACACCTTGGACATCACGAAGGCTATTTCGCCCCCTTCTGCTTCGATATAAGCGACAAAGTGCAGACAGGCTCCATTCTTACCGTGCGTGTGCAGGCACCATTTGAGCAACTGGCAGACGACGAGTCTATTTTTGAGCATGCAAAAAAGGCCATCAAGGGCACCCTGAACTATCACGACTCACGCCCCGGCGGTCTCCCCGGCTCAAAGCTTACCCCTGGCTGGACGGCGCGTCTCGGTCAATCTCTTACCACAGGCGGCATAACGGGAAGCGTCGCGTTGTGTGGTAGTGGTCCTGTACGGTTGGATGCATTGTTTGCGACTCCGATAGATGTGGAGGTGGGAATTGTGCATATCGCAGCTCTATTTACCAATGTAACATCCGACTCCATCGAAGGCACCTTTAAGTTAGAGATTGCTTTAGCGGAGCAAGAGCCGCCAAATGCTACGCTGCCAGTTACATTCGCGGCTGGTGCGAATCGTCTCGATATGCGCGTCACACTTGCTAACCCTATACTATGGTGGCCTGTCTCGCATGCCGACCTCGGATCGCCAGAACTTTATACCGTTACTGGCACCGTGATGCTGGAAAATGTGCTGTCGGATATCCGCACTACGACCTTCGGCATGCGTACCGTACAGGTGACAGGCGAGCCTCGGCATTTAGAGGTGAATGGTCGCTCCGTGTTTGTGCAGGCGGCGAACTATATTCCACGCCAGCACTTCGCCGATGTAGATGTAGAGTTTTATCGCCGCGATATGAAGCTTGCCATTGCCGCCAACCTGAACAGCTTCGGCGTACACGGACATATTCAGGCTCCATCATGCTACGAAGCGGCAGACCAGGAGGGTATCCTGCTCTTTCAGGATTTCGCGCTCCAATGGCGTTATGACTCTGGTACAGAAACCAACCCAGGCTTCGTTGAAAAAGCGTGTCGGCAGATTGCGGAGATGGCCTATACGTACTGGAATCATCCTTCAATTGTGTACTGGGCTTGCCATAACGAACCAATGGCGATGTTCTTTCCTGGACAGGAGCCGAATCCTGCAACTGATAGCGATAATCAAGTGTTGGATGAGGCACTGGAAACGCGTTTACGTGAGGTCGAGTCGTATCGTCACATTCACCGCGCTTCTGGCATTGGCGACGACTTGCATATGTACGATGGCTCGCTCAATGGCGGCACTGTGTACAATGTACGTACACATCGTTCGTGGTTTGTGAGCGAGTACGGCTTCTGGACGCTTGGACCGCGTGTTGACAAATGGAACGATCAGGGCTGGCCCCCTGATGAGTACCAGATGCGGCAATGGCTCAGTCGGCTCTCATTTGGTGCCTCGACGATGAGTTTCATAGGGCTGCCAGAACGCTATACAACGCGTAAGGCATGGCAGCAGACGACGGAAATGTACGGTGCCTTCCTTGCCAAATATCAGACGGAATGGTTTCGCATTCATCGCGGCGACCCCTTCTACGCCTATCGCTGGCACTTTTTCGTCGATTGGTGGGGCTGGGCTGGCGGTGGCCTCGTCGATGTCGAGCGCAAACCTAAGGCACCCTATAACGCGTTACAGGCGGCGTCGCGCAGAGTGCTGGTGGCAACGACACAACCAAACACGCTCTTTGCACCTGGAACCGAGCTACAATTTCCAATTTATGCCATCAACGAACTACGTGCAACGGTTCCGCTTCATATCTTCTGGCGTTGGTCGCGTATCTCATCCTCAATCGTGATTGGTGTCGATGCTGAGGTGACGCAACACTTCAATGTCCTTGCATCAGCCAGCGAAAACGCTATGATTGCTATACCTCATCCGCAGCATTCCGGCGACGTACTGCTATCAGGCAGCATTATTGGTGAGGTCGGACCCGAAACTGCAACTCTGCTGGATACTCTGACGTTGCAGTTGCCCGATGATGAACTAGCTGGTGTCACGCTCGAACTGTTCTGGGGCGACGGTGAAACCAACTCGTTTCATATAGTTACAGCGAATGAGGATTGGTTTTGCGGACCCGGTGCGTTCGTGGCAAGCGAAGGCAAAATAAGACGCTTTGAGGTGGAATAATGACTTTATTCGAGCAAAAGGTATACACGCTCTTCGACTTCAGCAGACCAAGCGATATCGCGCAGTGGTATTCACGCGACGATATCATCGTGGGCGGCATTTCTGATAGTCAAATACTTGCCACTGGACAGAGTACAGTAGCTTTCGCTGGTAATGTTTCACTTGAGAATAATGGAGGATTTGCTGCTGTACGTTCACACGATAGCCTGTACGACCTAAACGCGTATAAGTTCCTTTCGTTATGTATCAAAGGAGATGGCAAGCATTATAGTCTAAATATTAGAACTGAGAATAGCGAAAATGGTGTTCGCTATCAGGCAAACTTCTATTACATATAGGTTCGAGATGTAGGGGAGACCCTTGCGGTCTCCCTGCCAGTTGACAATAAGCACAACTTTCGCTTATTATTAGTTGGGCTAATCTTGGCCCAATTTTTGCCCGTCTCCTATCTCAGTGTAGCTGGCATCAAGAGACATTTACAGTCACATACAAGCAATCCCAATTTCCCTATCTCTTATGGCAACACACAAGGATAGCAGACATAATAACGGTTTAAGGAGATTTATTGTATGCAGTCACAAGTGCCTTATCAGCAACAAGCACCCGCAATGGCCTATGTCAGTGTCTGGCCTCGTGCCCTTGCAATTATCATTGATGGCATTATTATTGGTGTCATTGCTGGTATCATCAACGCTATTACCGCTGCTGGTTCGACAGACCCGGGTCGACTTGCCGTTTCCGGTAGCATCTCCGGTGTCTTAGCCTTCATCTACTTCATTGTGTTAGAGGCCACGATGGGAGCCACACTTGGCAAACGCTTATTAGGTCTGCGTGTTGTAAAAGAAGATGGTTCAGCAATCGGCTGGGGAGGCTCAATCATTCGTAACCTCCTCCGCATTATTGATGGCTTATTCATTTACCTCGTCGGAGCAATCATCGTCTGGAATACCCAGCGTCGCCAGCGTCTCGGCGACATTCTAGCGCACACCGTCGTCGTTAGAGCGCGAGGCTAACCAGCTTATGTGTCCAGAAAATATCCAGCACATCTCAGGCCATCGGCCTGAGATGTGCTGGATATTTTCTGGACATCTCTTCCCTTTTTGTAGTATTGTAAGAGAAGGATTATGTGTTGATATGCGAGGGCATAGAAACACATGCATAGTGCAAAAAGGAGCATATTCCTATCATGGCAAAAGCAACCTGGAACGGCGTCGTACTCGCCGAAAGCAATAACACCGAGGTCGTAGAGGGCAACCAATACTTCCCCGCCGACTCTGTAAAGCGCGAATACTTCAAAGAGAGCAGCACCCACTCCACCTGCCCCTGGAAGGGTCTCGCCAGCTACTACACCATTGAAGTCAACGGTAAAGAGAACAAAGACGCTGCATGGTACTATCCTGAGCCAAAGGATGCCGCCAAGCAGATTAAGGATCACGTCGCCTTCTGGAAGGGCGTCGAAGTCGAAGTCTAATATTCCACAAACAAGACATGGGCGGCAAGCGTGAACGCTTGCCACCCATGTCTTGTTTGTGGAATAAATTATAATCTTTGCGCTGTTTACTCAAACAGAGGCCACTACGCTTCTCCTTTGCAACGCTGCAAACTTTCAATAAACCCAACGATGCCTTTCTAGTCGTCCTCGGCAGAGAACGGCTCTATTATTGTTGCCTAAACTATTTTTATCTGAGAAGGGTAAACAGGGATGACAAAACAAGCGAAAATTATTATCACAATAGCCTTGATGCTGGGTATGGCGTTGGCGGCACTCGATACCACAATTGTCGGTACGGCATTGCCAAGCATTGTTGGCAAATTGGGAGGCATCACACTCTATTCATGGGTTTTCTCCATTTATCTTCTTACATCTACCACTACAGTACCTATCTATGGCAAACTTGCGGACTTGTATGGGCGTAAACCGCTCTTTCTCTTCGGCGCGACGCTCTTTCTGATTGGCTCGGCGGCGTCTGGTGCGGCGCAGTCGATGGAGCAACTAATTATCTTTCGTGCCATTCAAGGGCTAGGTGCCGGTGCTGTGTTGCCGATTGTACTCACCATCATCGGCGATATCTTTGCATTGGAAGAGCGAGCAAGAGTGCAGGGACTATTCAGTGGTGTGTGGGGGCTATCAAGTGTCGTAGGTCCATTTGTGGGAGGTTTGATCGTTGATCACTTCACATGGCGTTGGGTTTTCTTTATCAATATTCCGTTTGGCCTTGTTTCGATGTTGTTGCTTGTCATTTTCCTAAAAGAGAACGTTGAGCGCAAAAAGCGTTCTCTGGACTATCTTGGTACCGCAACTCTAACCGGAAGCATTGTAGCTTTGCTCTTTGCTCTGCTACAAGGCGGTACCTCATGGGCATGGCTCTCAGTTCAAAGTATCGCGCTGTTCGTTGTCGCCGCTGTTCTCTTTGTCGTGTTTGTTCGCGTCGAGCAACGTGTCCAGGAGCCGATTCTGCCGCTCGACCTCTTCAAAAATCGCATCATCACGATTTCGAGTATTGGGGGCGTTGCACTCGGTGTGTTGATGTTCGGCATCACCTCGTATGTTCCCTTGTTTGTGCAGGGAGTCAAGGGTGGTAGCGCGACCAGTGCTGGTATTACGCTAGGTCCATTATTGCTGGCATGGCCTATCGCGGCGACGCTGAGCGGAAAAATCGCGATTAACTATGGCTATCGTTTTACGGCTGTGATGGGAATGTTTACGGCGGCACTCGGTGTTGCAATGACAATGTTCTTCAATGCACAGACAAGCCTTGCATTTATTATCATTGCGATGGTCTTGATCGGTACAGGTCTCGGCTTCGCAAGCTCTGTCTTCATTCTCTCGGTACAAAACGCTGTGCCGTGGAATCTGCGTGGAGTGGCGACCGCCACAACGCAATTCTTCCGTACAATAGGTGGTACCATTGGCGTGGCTATTATGGGCACAATTCTTAACGCGCAAATGGCGGCACGTTTCGCGCCCATCTACGCCCAATTCTCTACTGCTGCCAGTCGCTTGCCGAAAAATATCGCACCAGCAAACGTATTGCTCACGCCGGAGTTACGTGCCTCGTTGCCGCATGCATTTTTGACGCAGCTACAGAACGCGCTCTCGCAGAGCCTATTCTGGGTCTATGGCTTTGCTCTGTTGCTTGCCCTTATCGGCCTTGCCGTCATGTTTCTCTTCCCTGGTGGGCGTGCCGATAAATATGCCTACAAGCCAACGATTGAAGAGATGGCGACAACGCCTGAACCAGTCGCCGAGTCACTCGCAAACATCGGCTAAGAAATATAATACACAAACGGGATGGGCGACTGGTCGCCCATCCCGTTTGTGTATTATATTTCTTATTTTTCGTCCTGTTCGTCGCCTGGTTGTTGTAGTGGCTTCACCAGTTCGTCTGGCACGATCATCTGTGTACCCTTTGGCGGGTGCAGCCATGCCTTGACGCGTAGATAGAGCGTGATGATGCCACCAAACCAGAGACCGCCGTAGAGATAGCCCGCCACCACATCGCTAGGCCAATGTGCGCCTAGATAGATACGCGAAGGACCAATCGCCCCGATCATACCTGTGCAAAGACCTATCAAGGCGTTGCGTAACCGTCCAGGTTTGAAGTTTGTGGCAAGCAGATAGATGAGTAGGCCGTAAAAATTGGTGTAGTGCATGACGTGTCCGCTGGGGAAGCTCGGCTCGTTGATGACGCGCACGACCGTTACCAGTTGCTTATCTGGTCGGGGTCGTTTGATGAGTCGTTTCACAATGGCATTCAGTATATTTGATGAGGTTGTTAAAAGAATAAATAGAGCCTCTAAGCGGAAACGTAAGGCCCAGAACAAGCCCGCGACACCGATGGTTTCTGGTACCGACCATTGCCAGAAGCCAACCTGAGACACCCAATACATGAAATTGTAGAAAATTGGATTTTTCTGTCTTTGGAGCCGTGCCGTAATCGTCATGTCGCCGGGGAAGAATTGAGTGCGTTGCGCTATCCATGAAAGAATGCCCGCACCCGAAAGCAGCCATAGATAAAATGCCAGGAACATCGTTCCGCGCGAAACCGCCTTACGACCAGAGTATGATGATTCGGCGGCAACACGCTGCGCCTCATTCGCGATCTCAGGTATATTCACCTGTGGTAAAGGTATGTTCGCTTCTGTTGTATCTGTCGATGAATTATTGCTGGGATTAGTTGACATGTACCGTCCCTTTCTCTTCTGTTGAGGGAGCCTGTACCGTTTCGGCTCCCTCTTTTCTCTTAGCACGTATTCGGCGTTGGCGGCGTCTCTTTTCGCCATCCACCACATTTGGACCCTCGGCAACCTGAACTGGTACACGCACACTCAAAGCTCCTGGTGTCACCGATATAAACGCAGGTGTGTGACCATGCACAACACCATCGGCATGAATTGCGACAGGATAGTTCGCGGTGATACGCAGTGTTTTGACTTTGCGGCGCGTAATCTTTGGTTCCAGGATACGTTTTCCCCGTGTGATTGAAATACCGTGCCGAATAAACTCAAGCTTGCTAAAGTTTTTATAGATGATGATGTCCAACAAACCATCATCCATCAGGATGTTCGGTGCGACCTGAAGATGTACTCCATAGTAAGGCGAATTGCATACCGTCACTTGTAGTGCTCGATAAGGGCGGCTCCGATGTCCATCAAATGACACTTTGATACTGGCAGGCTGAAATGAGAAGAGCGAACGAAGCCCATCGATGGCCCCACGTATCGTAGAGCGTAGTCCGTAGCTCTTGATCTCCTCGGCGGCTGGGAAAAGTACAGCCTCTAGTCCAATACCTGCGACCTCAAGGAAAACGTGATTGTTGATGTTGCCGATATCTATCTTCTTCGTCTCGCCTTTGGCGATAACGGCACAGGCACCTTCGATGGTATCGGGAATGCTGAGACTATGCGCGAGATTATTCATTGTGCCCATTGCGATAATGCCCAATGTTGTCGTTGTGCCAATAAGACCACTTGCAACCGCGTGAATTGTGCCATCGCCACCTGCCGCGATAACGGTATCCACCCCCTCTGCTGCCGCCTTTCTTGCCAACCCACTCCCCGGATCGTCAGGGGTGGTATACCACACCTCTGGCTCAATATTGTATGTGTGCAGTGCTGCTACGATCTCTTGCTCATGGTGTTTGTACGTTTCCTCTTGATTCTCTTGTGGTGCTAATGAAGACTCGCCAGAGGCTGGATTGACAATAAGTATTGTACGCATACGAACTCCCAGGGATGAATAGGTGTTGTTGTATTCTTCTCTAGTATCTCCCTCCTTACTACATCTCATCACTTCCTAGTACGTATTCTACTGCGTCTTCGTGTCAGATAGGTACTTGTTCACGAAAAAGCTTAGCAATTACTGAGAGTAAGTTTAGCAATTACTGAGAAAACACTACCTAATGTTATTGTTGACTTGTGTAAGGCAAGCAACCTCGGTTACTATTAGAAGCGGTAGGAATTTATTGAGGAATTGTTCCATAAATTCTGTGCTTATTCAGAATTTTCAAAAAAGTGTAGTTCTATAGTAGAGAAGAAATGTATGTCTACGTCCCGTCACAAGCAACCGTCAACGTTCTTAGGTCCTTCTTCTGAAGCGTCAACAAAAGGAGCGTATCAGAATATCGTCGTAAACGCTCTAGCAGAGAGGTGCGTTCTCCTGGAGGAAGCCCTGAGTAAGTTTGCGTTACAGGCCGAGACGCTGGCATTTGTGGCGATGCAACTCGTCGAGACGTTGCGTAGTGGTCACAAGGTGCTTGTTGCAGGCAATGGCGGGAGTGCTGCCGAGGCACAGCATTTCGCGGCTGAACTGGTGGGACGTTTTAAGCGTGACCGTGCACCGTATGCGGTTCTCGCGTTGACGACGGATACATCGATTCTTACCGCTGTTGCCAACGACTATGGGTATCAAGATGTCTTCGCGCGTCAGGTGCTTGCCTTTGGTCAGCCAAATGATATGCTGCTTGCCTTCAGTACCAGTGGCGAGTCTGAGAACTTGCTACGGGCTGCTCGTGCCAGTAGAGAGCGCGAGATGATGACAGTTGCTATTACAGGTGAGGCAGCGAGCAGTCTTGAGGCGTTGTCCGATGTGGCGATAAGAGTTCCTCTGGTCGATACGGCACTTGTGCAGGAACTGCATATGATTGTCACGCATATTCTGTGTGACATCGTGGAAACTCATCTTTCTTTAGAAAACAAGGATACAACAACAATGGTTTACAGACAGGAAGAACAAGCTGAAGCGATTGTGTGGAAGAGTACAAGTCAGGAAGAGTGGCAGGCATGAGTTCTCGCGCCCTCTTTCTTGACCGTGACGGTACGCTCGTCCATGCCTCTCACTACCCATCGCGCCCCGAACAACTGCGACTCTATGATGACATTGGGCCAGAACTGCGAGCATTGCAACAATCGGGCTTTCGTCTCGTCATCATCACCAATCAAGCAGGTATTGCTCGTGGCTATTTCACAGAAGCTGATTTGCGTCTGATGCATGACTATTTGACGGATGAATTGACAAAGCTGGGCGTGCATGTTGACGGTATTTATCACTGCCCGCATCATCCCGATGGTGTTGTGGAGGAACTCGCTTTTCGCTGTACCTGTCGTAAGCCGCAACCTGGAATGCTACTACAGGCCGCACATGACCTCGATCTCGATCTTGAGCAGTCATGGTTTGTGGGCGATATTCTCGATGATGTCGAGGCGGGCAATCGTGCTGGTTGTCGCACAATACTGGTAGACCTTGAGACCGAATCTCTTCCACTGCAACCGCTACGCGTGCCAACCTTTGTGGCACGAGATACGCTGCATGCTCTTCGCATTATTCAACATGTCGATGCAACGCCAAGCCCCAATCTTATCTATCGTCCCGCAAAGTGGCGGGTACCCTTAGAGGTAACAGTGGCAGAGGTGGCTCGTGGCTAGCGCGATGAATCTCGTCCAACACTTTCGCCGACTCCGCGTACTTGTTATCGGCGATGCCATGCTCGACACCTATCTGGAAGGTACCGCCGCACGCTTATGTAGCGAAGGTCCCGTGCCAGTCGTGAGCAAGACCGCCGAGTATCGTATCCCTGGTGGGGCTGCCAATACCGCCGCCAATCTCCGTGCGCTTGGTGCCGAAGTGTATTTCCTGGGAGTGACAGGAGCCGATCTTGCTGGGAGTCTCCTCCGTACCGCTTTACGACAGCAGAGTATCAGCGATTCATGGCTCATTGAGGATGCCTCTGCCCAAACGTTGCACAAACTGCGTATTCTTGCCGACGGACAATACGTTGTGCGTTTCGATGAAGGATCATCCACCTATGCTGCCGAGAGTCAGCAGCGTCTCGTACAAGCGTTGAAGAAGGTCTATCCGCTCTGCGACTTTGTGGTGATATCGGACTATCGCTACGGCGTCCTATCCGAGTCCCTACTTGCACGTTTGCATGACCTGCATACTGCACAGCCCAAGGTGCTACTTATCGACTCGAAGGCTCTACAGCGTTTCTCTCTGCTAGAGGCAACCGTCGTCACGCCCAATCTGCTAGAGGCGCATGCCTTGACAGGCGTGGCGCAAGAAGAGAAGCTGAACCTTGTCACGATTGAGCAAATCGCCCAAAACATGCTCGCGTCGCTCAAAACGCAGCACGTCGCCATCACGCTCGGTGCCGATGGCGTATTTCTACGAGACCGTCATGCTCTTGCACTGCATATTCCTGCCCATCCTGTAACACATGTGAACGATGTTGGAGCAGGCGACTCTTTTGCCTCTGCAATGGCTCTCGCGCTTGCTGCAGGAGGTTCGCTTGAGGAGGCGGCACATATTGGAATCGACGCGGCAAGCATTGCCATTACGCAACAACGCACCGCCGTAGTGCAGTATCAAGAGTTGTTGCAACGTGTCAGCCTCAGAGAATACTCCTCGCAAGTGCCCGTTGTCTCTTCGTATAGCCGAAAAGATAGTACTGCTCAAAGCGAGTTGGTGCAGCTCGTGACTTTTCTCGATGCTGAGCGCGAGGTTGGGCACCGCATTGTCTTTACCAATGGTGTCTTCGATATTTTGCACGCGGGGCATGTCCAGTTTTTGCGACAGGCGAAGGCATTGGGCGATGTGCTGGTGGTTGGAGTGAACAGTGATCGCAGTACACAACGTTTGAAGGGGACAGGGCGTCCAATTAACAACGAGCGTGACCGCATGGCACTGGTTGCGGCTCTCGACGCTGTGGATGCAGTCGTGCTGTTCGATGAAGACACGCCAACGGAACTGATTCGCATGCTGCGTCCAACGCTTCACGTCAAGGGCGGCGATTATGCAGACGAGGCATTGCCAGAGGCCGAGGCCGTAGCAGAGGGTGGTGGTCAGGTTGTTATCCTGCCTCTCGTGGGCACGATGAGTACGAGTAGCGTTATTGACCGTATTACCTCACTACACGAAGACCAGCAGCAAAGGGAGGCGTCACGATGATTGACGAAGCTTGGCAATCA
Organism: uncultured Ktedonobacteraceae bacterium; assembly: GCA_964250365.1. Classification (GTDB taxonomy): domain Bacteria; phylum Chloroflexota; class Ktedonobacteria; order Ktedonobacterales; family Ktedonobacteraceae; genus JBBQVS01. Next base: position 1,942 of record CAXUGH010000108.1, on the reverse strand, counting down.
GTCAAGAGAGTTCTGCTGGTACGTCTTGATAATCTCGGTGATGTTCTACTCACCACACCAGCGTTTCACGCTGTGAAAGCTGCGCTACCACATGCGTCGCTCACACTGCTGGCAAGTTCTATCGGGGCGCAGATTGCCGCCCTCGATCCCGATATTGACGACGCGATTGTCTATCCCGCGCCGTGGATGGACCCCTGGCGCAAGATGCCACAGGATAGCGAGCGTGAGCAGCACATGATCGCTGAAATTCGAGCGCGGCACTTCGATGGTGCGATCATCTTCACCTCGTTTCGCCAGAGTCCGCTACCCTCGGCCTACCTCTGCTATCTTGCTGATATTCCATTGCGTGTCGCTGCCTCGATAGACGGTCCCGGTTCGCTTTTGACCACGCGCCACAAACATCCAGACATGATTATTCACGAGGTTGAACATAATCTCAACCTTGTGCGTGCTATCGGGATGGATACGGACGAGCGCGACCTTGTGCTACGTGTTCCCGACGATGCTCAACGAGCGGTTGCCAGCTTGCTTGAAAATGTTGAGAAGCCAGGGCACCCGCAAGGGGATGCCCCTCCCATGCACAAATCCGTTTCTAGCGCACCATTATATGGGAGGGGCATCTCCTTGCGGGTGCCCTTGTACAATAATCGCCCCCTTGTAGTTGTGCATCCGGGGTGTACGATGCCTGCACGTACCTATCCGTGGGAGATGTATGTAGACGTAATCGACCTGCTGGTTGAGCGTATGAACGCCTTTGTGATGGTTACGGGAATGGACGATGAGCGTCCGCTTGTCGAGAAAGTGCTTGAGTACGTGCGACCTGCGAATCGCTCTGCGACACGCGCGATGGCTGGTGTACTACTCTTTCCAGAGTTTTGCGCCCTTATTCAAGCGGCTGATTTAACTATCACCAATAATACGGGACCAATGCATGTCTCGGCGGCGGTGAAAACACCCGTTATTGCGCTTTTTGCGTTGACCAATCCGCCCGAACAGTGGGGTCCCTGGCATGTGCCGCACCGACAGATGTATCATGATGTTCCGTGTCGCATCTGCTATAGTCGTATCTGTCCCTACCAGCATGAATGTTTGCGTCTCGTTTCACCATCAATGGTCGTCGATGCAGCCATAGAACTGCTTGCGACTGTACAAGATAATGAGAGATCTTCTTCATACAGGGAGACCGCGAGGGTCTCCCCTACATATCGTGAGGAGCCGCTACATGAATGAGTGGTTAGCGGCAAAAAACATTCTGGCGATTCGGCTTGACAATATCGGTGACGTGCTTATGCTCGGTCCTGCTTTACGCGCTGTCAAAGAGACATCGCCACAGGCACGGGTGACGCTTCTCGCAAGTCCGGGTGGCTCAACGGCGGCACCGCTCATACCCTGGATCGACGATGTAATAACGTGGCGTCCTGTCTGGCAAGATGTCGGGCATCGTATGTCTTTTAATCCTGCATATGAACGCGAACTGATCGACATACTCGCGCAGCGAAACTTTGACGCTGCTCTCATCTTCACTTCGTTCAGCCAGACGCCGCATACTCCTGGCTACGTATGTTATCTGGCAGATATTCCTCTACGTGCGGGTGAGTCGAACGAGTTTGGCGGTAGCACTCTTTCCACACAATTGCTGGGGGCACCCGCCGAGATGCATCAGGTCGAGCGAAATCTGCGCCTCGTGGAATATCTTGGCTTTGTCGCACGAGACCGTACACTAAAAGTAACTCTTTCGCAGGAGGCACGCGTCGCAATTCCTTCCTTATTAGGAAGCGTGGGTGTAAATCCTGAGCAACCTTATATTGTGCTACATCCAGGAGCTAGCGCAAAGGCACGTCGCTATCCAGCAGACCGTTTTGGTAGAGTTGCATCGCTATTACAACAGCGTGGTTGGCAGGTGTTAGTGACGGGCGTTGAGCGTGAGGAGGCACTACTACAA
>CAXUGH010000107.1:0-15436 GCA_964250365.1 uncultured Ktedonobacteraceae bacterium | reverse complement strand
TTAGGCACGCCGCCAGCGTTTATCCTGAGCCAGGATCAAACTCGCCATTCATTTTATATGCAATCTCTCGAAAGAGATGCGCGTTTCATAATGATGACAAGCTTATCACTCGCTTTGACAGTTTTAAATCTGGTTCTTCTGTTTCCTTACCACTCTTCAGTTGTTCAAGAACATATGCTGTTTCCGCATTTCTGCACCGTTCAGTATTCTGTCGGGCGCAAGTGAGATATTATCACTACCTCTCTATTCTGTCAAGCGTTTTAGCCATTAGTTTTATAAAATTCCAAAATCTCATTTTTGCAAAGGCTGGCTTAGCTTTCTTGCTGCTTTCTCTCTCGATGTTCTGTCAATGGCGTCACATTGTCAATCTTTGCTTCCTCTAAAGGTTGAGTACTCTGTGTATTCTGTTCCAGATAATAGCTAACAATTAACGCGACTCCCACTCCTAAAGGGATGAGGCCAGGAAGTAGCCAAGGACCTAAATGTAACGGTGTGGCGGCTGCGAGTGACGGTGGTAAGAAAAAGCCGATGGGATAAAGACCAACGGTAAGTGAAAGGCCAACCATTGCGATAATCAGTCCTGCACGGAGCATGCGTCTGCTACGTAGAAGACGGCGCGGGTCTTCTGTACGTGGACTATTGGGATGAATACCTTGCGTTATAAGTGCCATGCGTTCTTTGTGATGAAGGTAGCGCAGCAGCACGATGAAGCCAAAGAAGATAGCCAGTACCATCAACCAGCCTAGCAATATGAGAGATGTATTTGAGAACATGGTAATACTCCTTTAGTCCGATGTACGTATATATGATATGATACATAAAATTTCAGTGATGTTTCACGTAGCAGAAAACGAAACATTTTCTGTCTATGTTCCCTCTAAGAGTAACGAATGAAAGAATATCAATTGCATCCAGCACAAAGCATAGGACTACCTCTTTCACAGCCTACCACTCCTGAGATGGTAAAACAGGGAGAGCAGGATGATGGAGAACTTGTCGCTGCAAGCAAAGGCGGAAATCAGGATGCATTTGCACTGCTGGTGCAACGTCATCAGCATCGCGTCTTTAACCTTGTCTATCGTATGCTACAGGAATACGATGAGGCAAACGAGGTGACGCAGGAGACCTTTCTTGCAGCGTGGCAAGGTTTACCCGCATTTCGCGGCGATGCACGTTTTTCTACTTGGCTGTATCGTATTGCATATAACTGTTGTTTGAAGCAGTTAGAGTCGCGTAAACGTGACCGCGTGCTACAAACCGCGATGCAGGCAGAGCAACGTTTAGAGAATGCCGATAGCGAAACGCGCGTAGATACAGAACTGGTCGCTCATGATCGACAAGAATTGGTACGCGAACAACTTTCTACTTTGCCTACGAAATATCGCCTTGTATTAGTGTTGCGGCACTTGCAAGAGAAGACATATGAAGAGATGGCAGAGATTCTTGCCATGCCTATTGGCACCATCAAGACACATTTGTTTCGGGCACGTAACCTGCTGAAAGAACGGTTGCAAGTGTTCGAGCAAGACCCGAATACGGAATCGAGAGGCTAACTATGCGATGTTCTCAAGCTGCTCAGCAGTTACAACTTTATATCGACAATCAACTTTCCTGGGAGAACGTTCATCCTCTTGAGGTTCACCTTGCTACTTGTGAAGAGTGCAGAAGAGAACTGGTGGTGTTGGAAGAAATTACTTCGGCATTAGAGACGACACAGCCTGTTCAGGAACCGGAGGACCTGACTGTGCGTATTATGCAGCGCGTAGCACTCGACGTGCAGCAACGCGAACACGAGAAGCTTGCACGCGAGAATTATGTCCCATTGCGCCCATCGCTCAAAGAGGTACTGGCGGTGATTGTGCTTGCGACTGTAACCACCTTTGGCATCATTCTTGGTCAACCTGCGCTACGTGATAGCCTCCCTTTTACCGACAACAATAGTCAAATCTCACATGTGCTTGTCTTAGCATCACAATTTTTCGCCAGCGTCAACAGTGGAACGCTCACGCTTGTATTCTGGGTCTTGGGTACAATACTTGGTATTAGCATTACGCTTGCACTTGCTGGCAATGAGATGCGCGACGAGTGGTTCAAAGCGATCAGTCATAGGTTGCCAGTGTGGTAGGTAGCGAAAAGGCCATACGATAAATTCAGGAGAATCTAACGTTCTTGTAGTGAAGAACTACATAGAGACGGAAATGAAAATACATGGAAATAGCGAAGAGGCGTAGTCTGGGCGAAGTCCTATATGGATTCTATCAGCTTAGCCATCCTATTCCAGTGCTATTTCATACTGTTGTAGTGACGATCTTCGCGCTTGTCGCTGCATGGCCTCGTTTTCACTGGGGTATTATCGCCCTCGTCATTGCCGCACACGTAGCCATGCAACTCTCAATAGCTATTCTCAACGACTACTGTGATCGTCGTCTCGATTTGCTAAGTAAGAAAAATAAGCCTATTCCATCGGGACTTGTACGACCTCGTGAAGCCCTGATTGTTGGTCTACTTCTGATCGTCCTTATGGTTGTGTTATTGCTGCCGCTACCACCGCTTGCCCTACTTGTATCGTGTATCTATCTCGTATTAGGACAAGCATACAACCTCGGCCTCAAATCAACACCACTGAGCGGTATCGTCTTCGCACTCGCAATTCCTCTGATACCCCTCTATGCTTTTCTTGGTGTGGGTCATCTTCTACCGGTCATTCTCTGGCTTGTACCCGTTGCGGCACTACTTGGCGTTGGCGTCAATCTCGCAAACTCGCTCTCGGATATCGACGAAGATGCCGCCAATGGTGCCAGAACGTTAGCGGTTGTGCTAGGGGCGAGAGGTGTATACTTGACTTGTCCGCTGCTGATTATTTTTAGTATTATCTTGATAGGAGTACTTACTGCTACCCGCGCCGTTCCTGCTCAGACGTTACTTGTTTTTACAACTCTGATTGTGACGGGACTGATTGCACTTAGCTTGTACGTATTCTTTCGTCCAAATACATTCGTTCAGGCAGGGAAACACTACTTTTATATCGTTGTCATAACATGTATTCTTCTTGCCGTTGGCTGGTTGACTGGAGTTTTGATCTAATGCCGTTACGTCTTACCGCCCTCGAAAATATCCTGGCACGCTTAAATTTGCTACCCGCGCCGCTGTTCGACACACCGCTAGCGGCTGGAATCGCCAAAGTGCTTGTCACAGCCTGTGAACTCGACCTCTTCGATACGCTCGGCAAAAGCAGTTCGACTGCCGAGATACTTGCACAGAAATTGCAATGCGAGCCGCAAGGGCTACAACTACTCTTGAACCTGCTGGTCTCGGCTGGCTACTTGAGCGAACATGAGGGCAAGTATCGCAATACCGCTATGACGAGACGCTGGCTCCTCAGCTCCTCCTCCGTCAGCATTGCCCCCTATGTCATTCACAGTCCCGATATCGTCGCCATCTGGGACTCCATGCCACAGGTAGTGCGGACAAACAAGCAAGCTATGTCCATGCCCTACTACGAAGACGCGAGCAATCCCGAAACCGCGAAACTCTTAGCGCGACACTACGCAGGATTGGCCTCGCTTGCCACGTCGCTTGGTGGAGAAATCGTCAATCGTGTCTCGTTGCCACGAGGGGCAACACAACTGCTCGATGTCGGCGGCTCGCATGCTGGCTATAGTGCGCTCTTCTGTCGCAAATATCGCCGCCTCCATGCAACTGTAATGGATATCGAAGCTGGCATCGAAGCGGGACAGCGCACCGCCAAACTCATGAAACTCGAACCTCGTATGAGCTTCACCGTCGCCGACATCGTGCAAGACGACTTCTCGCAGCAGTTCGCGGAACAATTCGACGTAGCCCTCTACTTTCACATCGCGCATCTCTTACAGCCCGAAGTCAATCAAGCCACGCTCACAAAAGTAGCAAAAACGCTCAAACCCGGTGGCATGCTCATCTACGTCGATCAAGTCACTGACCAGACGCATGGCTCCCGTCTCGCCTCGCTCATGGTGCAATTCATGGCCTTGACTGTCACAACTATCGGCGGCACCTGTTACCCCTTCCCTACTGTGAAAGAGTGGTTAGAGCGTGCGGATATGGGTCAGGTGAAAAGCTATAGGTTGCTGACGCCGGGGGCGTCATTAGTGACGGCAGTGAAGTGAGTATGAAACGGAGTGTACTCGAATATGTTCTAAAGAGTGCCAAGCAAGGAAATCACTCTTTGGGCTTGAAGTAGTAAGATGCCGTAACCCGTCGAAACTCATAGGCACTCTAAGTTAAAGCAAATTTTTCCTTTATCTTGCATTTCATTTGCAGCGAGAAGCCACCATTGCTCATAAAATTGTTCAAGACTTTGAACCGATTCTAAAGGACTCAGTTGTGTGACAATAGAAACAACAAGGTCTCCGTAGTCACTTTGAGCCTCCAAGTCATCAGGATCAGTAACGAATTGCAAGAATACCTGTGTATCTGAAAAGTAAAGCTTTAATTGGTAGTATACTTGTATCAGTAACGGGACTAGAGAGAGGTGTGTTCTGAAAAACTGTACCATCTCCGTCGGTTCTCGAAGTGTGTATAACGATGCGCGGCTTTGCAAATCTCTCTTCATGTAGTTTAGTCGAAAAACAAGGCCGGAAACGTCTAAATAAGACGCTTCCGGCCTCGTATATAATCGGGGTGAGAAGATTTGAACTTCCGACCCCTACAACCCCATTGTAGTGCGCTACCGGGCTGCGCCACACCCCGAAAATGTGATGGGACAATTATAACAGAGAGAGGAGGGAGGCGTCAAGCTATTTTTGGAGGTTTTTGTCGGAGGTTCAGCTAAATTTAGGCGTGAACAAGGTTAGACTGTAGGAGTACAATATGGTAGACTGACGAAAACAAGGATAAGGTGTTATTGAGAAGGAGGTAGACGTGTTCCGACAAATAGGTCTTATCGGCGTTCCATCTAGTGCAGCGTCTCACTGGCCCGGTCAAGAGAAGGCACCACAGGCTTTGCGTAAAGCAGGACTTGTGGAGCAACTGACATTTTCAGGCTGTTCGGTAATTGATCACGGAGACCTTCCTCTTGTGCGTAGCCATTTGGATAAAGAGCAACGTCACCCTCAGAACCTTGCGGCAGTGGTTGTAGTAGCTAGTAGAGTGGCGGATCAAGTCGAAATGGTTTTGCGAAGCGGCGAAATTCCCTTGGTAATTGGTGGTGATTGTACAATCGAGCTGGGTGTACTCTCTGGATTCTTACGTGCAGGTGAGGAGCCTGTATTGTTGTACTTTGATGGTGGTGTGGATCTCTATACTCCCGCGACCAACCCGACTGGCATTCTTGACTCAATGGGTGTAGCTCATATGATAAGAGAACTAGGGACTGCTGAGGAACTTTGTCACATCGGTCCACGTATCCCTCTAATGCCGACGGATGCCATTATATTTTTCGGTTATGCTCCAAACCCAGGAGACACGCAAGGGCTTGAACGTCGAGTACTTGAACAGCACTCATTTCTGCGCTACCCATTAGAGAGCGTTCAAAATAGAGCAAGAGAGGCAGCTATCGAAGTTCTGGCTAAAGTGGAGCAGAAAGCTCGGCAGTTCGTTGTTCATTTTGACGTGGACGTTATCGACTTCGTAGACTTCCCTATTGCTGATGTGCCACAATTCAATACAGGTTTGACATTTCAAGAAGCAATGTCTTGCCTCGATGTATTTGCCGCCAGCCCTCAATTTGGAGGACTTGTCATCACAGAGTTCAATCCAGACCATATGGACGAAGATGGAAAGCTTGCATCAATATTTGTCGAGCGTGTAGTACAAGCCCTCGTGCAGGATAAACAAGAATAGGTGTAAAGTACAAGTATTCAATAGTTTCAGTGCGTCAAGAATGGTTCCTTTTCCGTCAATCATATGGTTGAAGCTGCCTCTCACTGGCTCTAGTGACGCTAAATGCAAAAGTGTTGCCGATTGTAGTGATTGCAAGAATACATATTTTATTCCGCCCGTATCCATCTCGGTTGAATCGTCTCAACAGGCGCGTCGAACAAGCCTTGTTGGGCATCGACGCGGAAGAGTTGGTCGAAGTCTTCGGGCGTGAAGGCTTTGCGGAGACGCGCGGCATAGGAGGTGACGAGTACGCGCAGGTAGTGTTCTACGTCGTAGTCGCGGCGGTTGGCAACCTCTGTACGTTGCGATGATGCATTCTGTTCTTGCGGCTCGTCTCCGTTTTCGTCTTCTTCGCTCCATTCGTTGCCGATGGCGGCCTCTTCGGTCTCTTCGGGAAGCCAGACGTATTGCTTGTTTTGTGAACGATAGAAGCGCACGCGTTCGCCAGGGTACCAGCGTGTGCGTCCGGCGTTCAATAGTGCCTCGTACTGTGGCTCTGGATGGGTTGTACGCGATGCATGATAGGCTTCGGGCGTTTTGGAGAGCCGTACACGCGCTCCCATGTCTGATGCTGGCAAGGTACGACTTCGTATCGCCTCGACTGTATCGAGATATACGTCTCGCACACCTGGAATGTCGCCAGTCATGGCACATGGAAGAGCTGTGCGTAAAAAGCGTTCACCGAATGGCTCGGCGCGGCTAGAGCGGAGGGCGACGCCGTGTACTACCAAGCGTTCGCCATAGGTGAGAAGGGCGTAGTTTTTGACTTCGTGACTGAACATAGCGCGATAGCGTCCCTCGTATTCCAGGCGAATACCTGCTGGCAGTTCCGTACCGACCTCCTCGACGAGGGCGCGTTCCTGCTCCTCCGTCCAACCATTGGGAACAGAGAAATACACGCCATCAGTATCGGCCTCGATGAGAGCCATACCTCGCTCGCGTAGAGCCTCTAAAAGTTGTGTAAGAATAGCCCGTCCGCGCTGTGTCACCTCACCAGCCGCACGGCTATCTGCGAATAGCGCCATTGTGCCAGCACCCATGTAGCCATAGGCCGCGTTGATGAGTATCTTCATCGCAGCCTGTGTCGCCGTATGATGATTAGCTTCAACTGAATCGGACGGAGCATTACGAGCTGCTGCTTTGTGTGCGAGTCGCAAATCTGTCAATTGACTCAATACGCGTAATAGGACACCGAGTCGATCACACGCTGGTCCAATTTGGAAGGTACGCATTAACGATGGATACAGCGAGGCAACGTCGGCCTTGACAACTTGTTGTGCTACGCCTGTTGCCAACAGATGTGCCGCGCCGCCTTCGTGCAGTTCACCATCATTGTTCTTCCCTACTTGTCGAGGAAGGGCTGCACTTGCATGGAGATAGGCACGTACAAGAATTGGCTCAAGAATGCCCATCGCGGGACCTGCTGAGGCGAGCCGCTCATAGCGACGTGGTGCCATACTTGCCAGAGCGAATGGTGCCCCTTGTAGGCGGCGTGAGAGGCCATCGACCTCTTGTACGTCGTCGAGGGCGTAGTGCTTCACCGATTCGGGTTCGTTGCGGTAGGTATCGAAGATCGCTGCTCCCTCGATATACACACGTTCTGGTGAAGCGATGCCAAAGTACTTTGCCACCTCTTTCAAGCGGTGTCCAGGCATATCGCGTACCACAAAGTCGTGGCGGCGTACCGAGTCGAGCGTGTCGATTAGCTCACGACCCGCAAGGCTATAGCGCACACGTTTCCGCGCCTCCGGCCCGATTGCCAGCGTCTCTTCACGCCGCTCTAACCGCATCGGGCCACCTTTACGCCCCATCTCCAACGGAATGCCCAATTTCGACGCGCGTTCCTCAAGAAAGAGCAGGTCGAAGCCGAAAAGGTTGTGGTTCTCGATAATATCAGGGTCACGCTTCCGAATGAGGGCGCACAGGTCAGTAATGAGCTTTGCTTCATCGTCGGGTGTGGGTGCGTCAAGCGTGGTAGCGAGTCCACGCGAATCGCTAATCGCCACCATGAAGATACGACCACGATGTGGATCAAGCGCGGTTGTCTCTAAATCGAACTGTAAGCGGTGGACATCCTCGTAGTTCAAGCCACGAAAATAGACGCGTCCCGTGAGCATGAGATACTGCTCGACTGGACCGACGCGGTAGTAATCATCCGAGAGATCATTGAGGCTTGTAATACGTCGTCCGAGCCGACGAGATGCGCCAGCGCAAAGTGCGCGTTCGAGAAAGCTTCCATCACGAGCCGACAGCAGGTAGCGGTAAGAATCAGCGGGACCATCCAGGACGCGATAACTAACAAGGCTATCATCTGCCCCTGATGCAGTCGAGGAAAGTAGTGCAGTACCTAGCTGTTGCAGGTCGTCAAGCGTTGCCGCAAAGAGCCACGGACGAAAACGCTCCTCTGTACAGATGACACGTTCCCCGTCTACTCCCTTTTCACGTCGCCACACAAGAGCGCGACCATTTCGTGACGCCCACACGGAGACAATGCCAGGAGTGGAGTCCCAGCCAAACAAGTATTCATCTTGCGCTATTACGGAATGTTCTTGTACAGATGACGTGGGAGAGGGGGTTGACATAATGCTCCTAGCATAGTGTAAAAGAACAAACGTTTGTTCTAAGTGTACCATGTAGAGGGAAAAGAAACAAGGGATTTGGAGTACGTGCTTAGAGGCGACGCGCTAGCTCCTCAATCGTTTCGTAGATGAGTTGTGGTAGCGTCTCGAACGAGTACCACATGACAACGCCTTCGTTGCGCTGATGTGCCCCTTGCCCGTATGGTCCAAAATTGACTACGGGGATGTTCAGCTTCTCGATAGCCTCAAGCGGTAGATAGTATGAACCAGCTTTCTTGCCCTCACTGGTCGGTTGTTTCCAGACTGGCATGTTGGCTTTCAGTGCAGAGGTGTCGATTCCTGAGTCTAAGCGTAGATAGCTGAGATCGCTCAGGTACGGATAATATTCTTGTTGCACGAGTGGCACTTCGGGATGCGCTGTTATAACGGCGTTGAGCGCGTCGTGGAGAGCGTCCTTCGTGGCGGCGACGTGTGGGTAGTAGGGCGGCGAATAATAGAGAACGATGGCTGGGCCCTGTCTACCGCTCAATGTCCAGAGCTTGTGGACGAGGTGGAGGCTTCGTTCGCGGGTGTCCATCGTCGTTGGCAAGCTTTCCCAGACCGTATCGAGTTCAGCCTGTACCTGCTCTGCACCTGAACGCTCTAACACTTCTGAGTAGAGTTCAGCATAGGTCAATACGTCGCCTGTACGTGGATGTACGGTTGATGAATGCTGATTGCTTGTATTACGCCAACGTGCCTCAGTCTTGTCCACGCGTGCTAGTACGGTTGCTAACGCTGATTCGGCGAACCGACGTAATCGTAGCAACAATGCGTCTGGTAGAGTGGTGAAAGTTAGAACATTAAGGTAAAAATAGGCAGAGGATGGTAATTGTACGTTGTAGTGCGTTTTGAGATCGGTTGCTTTGAGTGTGACGGGCGGTGCCGTTACCTGTCCATGTTGTACATCGCATAGCTCATCGTTCATGCTCAGGTTGCGAATAAGTTCAGCGGAAAGTAAGTTTGCATCGAGTCCACTAAAGGGTGTGCCTACATGAGATTCACGCCCGATGCAGAGAAAGCTTGGCAGTAGCTTACCGATAGTGCCATTGAAAATATAGCGATGGGGGTCGCCTGGATACTGCGCGGTGGTGTAGTCAGTATTGATTGCGCCAACATAGGTAAGTTCGTACTGTTCGCGCATACGTGTGAGAAAGCGTACTGCTTGTAGGACGCCTGCCGACTCGTTTTCTTCGTCGGGAGTAGCAAGAAAGAGTAGCGAGAGCGGCGGGGACGTAGGCTGTGACGCGAAATAACGCATAAGCGCAATATTGACGGCGATACCACTTTTCATATCAACGCTACCACGCCCGAACATCCAATCGTTCGTGTCAATGCCTTCGAGTGTCGGACCTAGCTCATCCCGCTTTTGTGTTAGAGCGTGTGGACTCAGTGAATGCTCTTCGAGTGTACCGTAGTCCGCTGTACCAACGGTATCAATATGGCCTAGCAGAACGAGCGTCTTTGAGCTTTGCCCTTGCAGATAGGCGTAGGTATTATGCCTTTCATAAGGATCGCCCTCAACTGTATCAATTCCAATCTGGGTATAGTTACAAGAATCTTTCCCAAGTTGCCCAAGTATCCATCCCCAGATGTTTTCATCGTTGCTTGGGCTAACTGTGCGAAGAGTCACTAGCTCCTCGGTGAACTGCATTACATCCAGATACCATGAGTGTTTGTTGTAATGCAACATGTCCTCATATTGTTTTACGATATCTTCGTACCATTCATGTTTATTCTGTTCAGCCATATCTCTACCACCATACAAATTTTATGCTGATTATAACATAATGGAGAAGTCTTGCATCTTGCTCAAACAAGATGCATACTATTCATGGCAAGGCTTACGTTTGTATGAATGTGACTTTCTTAGTATGGTAGCGTCTATGAAGAATGTACAGCTTTTTCGTGTGGGCAAGCCATACAAGGAATCATAATCAACGTTTTAATAAGTGTCTTCTACAGTAGTATTTACGGAGGCAAAAGAACATGGAAAATGCGATAATGGAACGCAGACAGCGTCCAACCGGCGTGACGATCATGGCTGTGTTGCTTGGTATCGAAGGTCTTTTTGAACTTCTTGGTGGTATTCTCCTCATCGTGTTAGCTAACTCGATCAGTCGCACGATCATATCGCATGGTCATAAAATCTCGGCTCACGTTGTAGATGGGTTGGGTATTGGTATAGGTAGTGTGGGTATCGTTATCGGAGTTATTACACTTTTATTCGTCTTTGGTCTATGGACATTGCGACGCTGGGCATACTGGGCGGTTATTATCATTGAAAGTCTGAGCCTCCTATGGAGTATTCTTGAGCTAGTACGACGTTCAGATACTGCTGGTAGCACGTTTGGTAGTACCATTGCCAGTATGATTATCCCTGTAGTCGTTCTCGTTTACTTCCTCTTTTTTCCTAACGTGAGGCGTGCCTTCCGCATCTAGTTTTCAAAGGCGAAACGAAAAAGGCGGTATCATCGACGTTATTGTAGATGGTACCGCCTTTAAGCATTTTCTAATTGGGCTAGGGCGTTACTTTCGCCAAACAGGAACCGTCTTGGATAGAGAACAAACATCTTTTTAGTCTACTGGAGTATGTATGGATCGTCTTATTACGCGAACTGATAGTGTTGAATCTGTAGAACTGTCTGAACAAGAGCAAGTAATTCAAGAGATTTTATCTTCAACCCCGCCTACTCGATTACCAAGTTATCATCCTACTTCCTGGAGCATCGTCAATTCTGTACTGGATATTACAGATAACATTACAAATGGTCGTGCTGGTCTGTTGCAGCGTTTATTCTCGTTCCTCTTATTTGGAGGCATAGCGGCAATCGTCAATCTTATTGTTTTCTATCTTGTCTTTTATCATGTTGCGTTACCTGGAACAACTGAAGTTCACAATATAATTGCGTTTTTGGTTGCAGCCGAAATTTCCCTTATCACAAATTTTATACCCAATGATCGATTTACATTCCGTCATCTCCCCGGTCGTACTCGCTCATGGCCTACCCGATGTGCGCGTTTCCATGTGACCTCTATCAGTGGCACCGTTCTCACGTTCCTGATCGAGTTTACCTTGAGTACGTTGTTTCATGTGCCTGCGATTCTCTCACAAGCCATTGCGATAGTCATAGTCACGTTCTACAATTTCGCTTTTCACCACCTCTTCACCTATCGTCATGTGAAGGTTGAACTGTAGGATAAGGTTTTTTCGATGTTTGGCGGTTGCATATGCAACCGTCATCACTTGTGTGTCTGTTCATTTCAAGGTAGGCGTAGGGGCCTCATTTATGACGCCCTCGGACGAGTGAAGCAATGTCCGTTCTATTGACGGATGCATCAATTACGATCAATAGAGCAACTTATTCCGCTAATTTGCGATTAGCATTATGGTAACATGGCTCAATTCTTTGGTATGTATCCCAAGCTTCCTCAAAATTCGAGGTTAAGGGAGTAAGTATAATACGATCTCCCGTAACCTCTATAGCAACCTCATCTTTCTCATGTAAATGGAGAGCCTCAACTACTGAAGTCGGTAATGGTATCATTATTTCGTCCTCGACCTTATGTAGTTTTACAATCTGCATGTTCTTTGCCTCCTGCCTTTCACGATATGCAAAAGTGTATACGAACAAAGCTTCATTGTCCAGGTGAAAATGATCATGCAGTTTATGAATAGAGTCTTCCGTACCTGCAGAAACGTGAATAACAGAGAACAATATTTGTTCTCTAATACGAATACGAGGAGAGTAAAAATATGCGACTACGAGATTACGTTGATGACCGTCTAGCGCAAGGCGAGGGCAATGCCACGATTGAGGGGCTACAAAGAACATTGCAGTGTAGTCTAAATGACGCCATCAATAACGTTCCTAAAGAGGACTGGGAGGCGGAGATTCAGAATAGACAGAGAGAGGCCGACGGGCAGGTGCTCATCTGGCTTGCTGGTCAATCTGACCCAAGTTATAGTATTCAGGAGTAACAGGTTTTCATAAAGAACTAGAAATATGACAGGGGATGTCAAGAATAGTCGTTATACTTCTTGTTAGATGTATGTCACCCATCAGAAGAGGAGATGAATGCGATGAAATATGGTCTTGATATCCCTGTATCTGGTGCTTATGCTGATCCATACAAACTAGCCGATCTTGCTGTTGAAGCTGAAGATGCTGGGTGGGATGGCTTCTTTCTTCAAGACGTGCTTTCTTCGGGTAGTCCTCCTGGCGACCCCATAATCGACCCCTGGATAGCACTTGCCGCTGTTGCTATGCGTACCCAACGTGTCAAGATAGGAATTTTTCTCACTCCCCTTCCTCGAAGACGCCCCTGGCAAGTGGCGCGTGAAACCGTTGCTCTGGACATCTTGTCGCATGGACGTTTAATCTTTTGTGCTGGTTTAGGCAATCAAGCATCTGATTTTACACCATTTGGTGAAGAGTATGATATCAAGATACGAGCCGAAAAACTGGATGAAGGTTTAGAGGTATTGAATGGTCTTTGGAGCGGCGAAACTTTTAACTTTCAGGGCAAGCATTACCAAATTGAGAATATGGTCATGGTTCCTAAGCCCTTGCAGACTCCTAGAATACCTGCCTGGTTGGCTGGTGGTTGGCCTAGACGTAAACCGTTTCGTCGAGCAGCACGTTGGGATGGTGTCTATGTAATGACGTATAATCAAGTCAAAAATGAGCCAATTACTCCAGAAGAGGTACAGGAGATTGTCGCGTACCTGAACACTCAGCGCGTGGAGGCAACTCCTTTTGATGTAGCTGTAAATGGCGTGACATTTGGCAATTCACAGCAAGACGTAGAAATAGTTCAGCCTTTTATCGAGGCGAGAGCCACATGGTGGATTGAGTACGAGGCTTTCCGCGAAACTTTTGAGCAGTACCGAGATCGCATTCGTAAAGGACCACCTAAAATTCCGTAACTTCTTGGGTTTTTTGCGTTATAACAGGAAGCGAGATTAGGTATCAAACTTGACGACGACACTCTACGTAAGCATTCGTGGCGAGCAATTTCTTTCAGCCTTTTGCGAGAAACTAGCATTGTTGCCAAGCACAATACAAAACCTAATCTCTACATCGCACCCTCCCACAACTGGCGTGTCGCTGATTGTGGATCATAGCCAACAACGCATTCGCTGTTAAACAGCGTAGTGGCGCGTTGCTCAAGGTCGTAGCGAGGCCATGTGGGAAGTCCCTCTACCTGTGTCACATCTCCGTTGCGTGCGAATGCGATCCACGCCGCATGCATGACATTCGCAATAGATTGAGGAGCGTTATTGCCGAGAAGCATCGCTGTCCCTACTTGCCCTAGATTGTCGAAAACAAAAGGAATTTCGAGGGCGTGACATGCTCCCATAGCACCACCGTAGACGGGCGAAGGCCAATCGAAGCGATACATCCAAACCGAGGCTTCGTGCTGTGCCTGCTGTTCTGCAATACGAATAGCGGGAATGCGGAATACGCGATCCGTTAGCAACGCTTCCCAAGGTGTTGATAGCGGTGCTTCTTGCTGATGCGCCGTGTAGGTTGCTAGAACCTCCTCGGCTCTAGCACCAAATGTTCTTGTCAACTGACTCATATTCACATTTTGCTGCGCGGGATCGAACATAGTGAATAGCTTCATTTCGTCGAGATTGGTCCCGATAAGTACATCGATTCCTGCTGCTGAACCTTCGGCAATGGCCTCGATAGCTGGCTTAGGCAAGACGACGCCATCGACAACGGGGCAGAAGGAGCGTAGTTGTACAGAGTTTGGCATTGCATTTTGAGCGGTGAGTAGAGTATCTACGGGCATTGCAAGTAGTTTTTCGATGTCGTTAGAGTCAAGTTCGAGTGCCGCTATAAAACTATGTGCTGCTTCTGCCCCTGTATGACTGCTGTTGACGCGCTGTGCTGCACCACTTTCCAGGATGGCGCGTTTGAATATACCTTGTGTAGTAGGGATAGCTAGTAGCGTGCCAATGCTCATTGCTCCAGCCGATTCACCAAAGATAGTCACGTTTTGAGGATCGCCACCAAAGGCTGCGATATTATCGCGCACCCATGTTAGGGCGGCTATCTGGTCGAGCAGACCATTATTGCCAGAACTCGCATACTCCTGTCCCGCATATTCGGCGAGGTACAAGAAGCCAAGGGCACCGAGTCTGTAGTTGAGGGTCACGACAACAACGTCACCGTGCTCTGCAAATGCTGTACCATCGTACCAGGGAGTTGAGCCGGAGCCAGTGACGAAGGCACCGCCATGTAGCCAAACCATAACGGGTCGTCGGGCATCATCGGCTCCTGGCGACCAGATGTTGAGCGTCAAGCAATCCTCACTCATCGGCTCATTGAGTGTGCCGAGTGAACCCATTGATGTTTGTGGAGCGATTGCGCCAAACTGTGTAGCATCGCGTACTCCGCTCCATGCTGTGGGGAGTTGTGGTGCGTGGAAGCGTAGTGGACCAATAGGCGGTTGTGCATAGGGAATGCCTTTCCAAATAGAGATAGAACCGTTTTGGACTCCCTGTACTTTGCCATACTGTGTATCAACGATAGCTGAGTTAGTCATTCTTGGGTGCTCCTACCCTCATAAAGTGTTTTTCTGAAAGTATACCACTCCATTTTCTTCAACAAACGTAGCATAAATTAAAGTCATGCAGACTATTGACATGTACACAGAAGTAATCTATAGTTAGCTATAGTAAACCATAATGCTACTCGATGAGCAAGAAAGGTGAAGAAGCATGGACTCTTTGTTGACAACCGAGGATGTGGCAAACTTTTTGCGTGTCGATGTTGTGACCGTGCGTAGGCTCGTAGCGAAAGGGGAGATACCGGCGTACAAGATAGGCGGCGAATATCGTTTTATGCGTCCTGAGCTAGAGAATTATGTGAAGCGTCAGCGCATTGCCAATAGCGATCCGAACCGCGATATGTACGATAAGTTCACAGACCGTGCTAGACGTGCAT
>CAXUGH010000106.1:5406-15457 GCA_964250365.1 uncultured Ktedonobacteraceae bacterium | reverse complement strand
GAGCGCAGTCCTGATAAGACTGAGGTCCCTGGTTCGAGTCCAGGATGGCCCACTTCCCATAATTGGGGACGTAGCTTAGTTGGAAGAGCGCCGCCTTTGCACGGCGGAGGTCAGGGGTTCGAATCCCCTCGTCTCCACCCCTTCAAAATTCCTCTTTATTTCTTGTCTTCTCTAAGAGGTGTTGAGTTCTTATAGAAGACGAGGCACGAGAGACCGGAACAGGTTTTCCTCACTAGAATTTCATCCCACTTTGAGTTCGGAACAATACTCCTTCACGCTTGCTACACCACTTTAACAGGCGAAAACGCACTGCCTGTCTGCCTAAACACAATTAGTATAAGATAGTCAGAAGATGAAAGCCTCACGGAAGCATGTCCAGGTATACTTTCTATTGGAAACTTCTGTAAAAGACGCTCCTTTGTCTGTACAGGGCGTGTTTCCAGCAGTTCGCCTTCTGAGTATGTGTTTTCCAACTGTTAGAGGAACCAAAGTTGAGCAAGGCATCTCGACGAACATCGGTATCGGTTCACCGCTGGAAGCAGACCAGAGGGATAGTTAAAGAAGGAGTCAAGTGTGAAGCAAAGAAGACAAATAGCTGTATTTTTTCCCTTAGTGTTGTTGGCTTTCTTGCTGCTAGCCCTCCTTGGGCCTCTTCATGTCCATGCAGCAAGTGGAGTGAGTTCAAGACACGTCTCTGTTCCGTCCCATTTCTCCAGGCCGCGAAAGTTCGAGAAGAACACAACGGCACAGAGTAGCAACTGGTCGGGATATGCGGCAGCAAGCGGAACGTACACCAGCGTTTCCTCCGACTGGGTCGTGCCGAGTGTGACATGCAATGGCACCACCTACTCTTCCTTCTGGGTTGGTCTGGACGGATACAACAGTAACTCTGTCGAGCAGACAGGAACTGAAAGCGATTGCAACGGCTCGTCCCCTGCCTACTATGCCTGGTACGAAATGTATCCCGCCTATCCTGTCAACTTCAGCAATACTGTTCGTCCCGGTGACTCCATATCGGCAAGCGTTACCGCGAGCGGTTCCTCGTTCACCTTAGTCGTCACTGACCACACGCGGGGATGGTCACGCACAGTGAAGAAGACCTCATCGAGTGCGGCGAAATCCTCCGCAGAAGTGATCGCCGAGGCTCCATCAAGCGGTAGCGGAGTGCTGCCACTAGCCGACTTCCACACGGTGAACTTCAGCAACGCTCAGTTCAACGGTCAAGCCATCGGCAACTTTAATCCCGTGGAAATCGTGATGGCTTCGGGTGGAACGGTCAAGGCGCAGCCCTCCGGCCTCTCAGGAGGCGCGGCCTTCTCCGACACCTGGGAACACTCCTAATACAGAGGTGGAAGAACACCTTCGCCCACTATGATGCAAGCATAAACTGAGTGGGACGGAATGTGTCTCTCGGTCAAAAAACTCTTGCTGTTCTCCTGTAAACGTTATGACATAACATTCACAGGAGAATAACAAGAGTTTTCCTTCCATTTGCGCCTGACGTTCGTCTTGTGTCTTGGCAATGAGACTCAGTTTGCAAGAGTATTTTCGTTCTGGTGTTGTACCTTCATGATAATAGTATCTTTGTCTTCTACAGATAACTCCTGCGGACGGGGCGTCTCCGGCACATATATTTCCCGATGCTCCCTTATTAGTTTAGGCATCCGCATCGTTTGTGCATCCGCAATATCCTGCTTTGTCACCTTCTCGACACGAAGTTGCGTCTTATCATTGTCGAAATCAACATTTGTTTGTCTAGGTTTATTTGCAATATCTTCTCTTGTAATCTTCCTCAAATGTACTTGAGTTGCGATATCAGCAAGGTGTGCGATTTGTTTACTCGTATCGACCTGAATAATTGCTGGCATGATGGGTATGGTGAGGGTCTCAAGCCGCCACATAGCCTCCAACTCCTGGAAGGTTTGCTCGACAATCGGCTCGTCCGCAGCTTTCGTTGTAAGAGCCTTTATAACAGTGGGCAACATGAACAGTGCTTCGCAGCAGATAGCAAGAGTCCAGCCGAGGCTCAGGCCCGAAAGCCCACCTACATACGCGCCAACAGCAGCAGCTACCAACTCAAGTACACCGCCTGGTATCATGCTGAGCATTGCCTGCGTTACGCGGTCATGAATGCGGCATATCGAAATGTAGTGTACCTTGATAACAAGGGGAAACGCGGCAAGTATCAGAAAACGCATACTCCACGCTGCATTAGCGGCATACTCACTACCGAACAGACTTAGTACCTGTTCGGCACCCAAAAGCAACACAAGATTAGCACCTAGCGACGCTAAAAACGCTAGGCCGATTGTCGAACGCGCCTTTTGCGCTAGCGTCGCTGGTTGTGCCGAATTCATAGCGTGAAGCACGGTTGTGAGCGCGTTTGGAACAAGGAAGACGACATTGACGATCATCCACGACACGTAAAACCACGCGTTCATTCTCGCGGACAACAATGTCGTCACTAAAACAGGCATTAGAAGTGAAGGTATTTGTAGTGCTAGATTGAGAAGATGGTGCTGAAGTGCGGAGAGGCCAAGTTTCTTGAGCAGACTCCAGCGCGGCAGATAGTTTCTACTACGCCAACTTTTGTTGAATGGCAAACATAGAACGAGCGCAAATAACGAGAGCAGACCACCAATCGTCCAGGTTGCATAAATGCTCATACCTGTTGTATGTGCAATCCAAACGCTTGCCGCGAATAACAACGCCAGCTTACTAACCGCGAACAGCGTGTTGCGCCAAAGCTGTATATTGCCTCGTAGTAAACCAATCAAGGCTTGATCCAGCACTATTACAATTGCGGTCTGGCTCACACCTAGGCCAAAAATAATCACGTCCACAAGGCTCGCTCGTAGAGGTAAAAACTGTGTAGATAGGTATGGAGCAATCAATGCAAACAAAATTCCCACTACCATACCCACAACACCTACCAAAACCAGAGCTGTACTGATAAGCGAACCTTCTTGCCCCGGCTGGCGCGGCAATTCTGTGATAAGCAGCGTTCCCAAACCCAATACACAAAAGCTACCTAGCAGAGCCATCATCGAGATAGAAGCGGAGCCAATACCTACCTCTGTGGGTAAAAAACGTCTGGCAGCAAGCCACCAGTACACGAAACCGAGAACGGAAGTAACGCCAGTCGTCCCAATCAGAGAGGCAGCATTTGAGAGCATCACACGATTGGCACGAATCCAGGAAGAGAGTGTTTGCAATGCTTTCACAGTAGGCGATTTCCTTTAAGGGTTGCTAAAAGCATATTTCTATATATTCATTAAACATTCATACAAACTATATTTGGCAATTGTACTAAGCCTATCTTGTACTGAGTTTATCACGATAGAGAATGCTCAGCAACTAAAATAGACACATAGTACTTTGTCTATATATTCTAGCAACGCTAGAACGAAGAAAAACATCTCGTTTTTCCAGGTGATGGCGTAGGGGCCTGATTTATCACGCCCTGGATCGGCATGAGACGCGGCACTAGGGCGTGATAAATCAGGTTCCTACGCCTTGTATGAGTGCAGATGCTCATACGCCATGCGTAAGCCTTCAAGAGGAAGAAATTGATTGACGTATTGAATTTCAGGGATAATCGGTGCCATGAGCTGTGCAAGTCCGCCATGTGCGATCACCTTCACATTCTCATTGGCACTCAGATGAGGTATCTCCTGGCGTAGACGAGCAATCAACCCCTGTACTAGACCGACATGCCCGTAAATGATGCCTGATTGCATATTCTCAATCGTATTTTTGCCCAGTGCGGAACGTGGGGGCGTCAGGTCTACTCTAAAGAGGCGCGAGGCCGCACTGCTGAGAGCCTCGGCGGAGATAACTAGGCCGGGGGCAATGGCACCGCCGAGAAAATCTCCCTCGACCGACACCACGTCAAACGTAGTCGCCGTACTGAAAGCGATGATGATAGCGGGACCACCGTAGAGACGGTGAGCCGCCAATGTGGTGACAATACGGTCAGAGCCGATTTCCCACGGATTGTCTACCAACAACTGTATACCTAAATCGAGGTCATGAGTAATAAAGAATGCCTCTTTATTGCAATAGCGTAGCGCGAGGTCACGAAACACGGGTGTCAAGGGCGGCACTACACTTGATATGATGATGTCGTCTATATCCTTAAATGAGCGATTCGTATGTTGCATCAAGCCAAACAGTTCCATTGCATACTCGTCGGTTGTGCGTTGCCGCACCGTTGATACAACCCAATGATGCTGCATAATCTCTTGCTGGTACAGACCAAATTTGATATTCGTATTACTAATGTCAATTGCTAATAACATTTGCGGCTCTCCATTGAGTCTAATTTTTTCCAATGGTAGTGTTTCGTAGGGACCAGATGTATCGCGTCCGTGCGCTCAATTTATTGAGCGAGATTCTTATACATCCTGTCTACAGGCTATTTAATGAATGATCTCGCGTGATAAATCACGCTTTCGGACGCGATACATCTGGTCCCTACGAAAACCAAGGATCACCTCTGCTTACACGACAGCAGCGGCATATTGTTTCAGCAAAGCGGCGATCATGAACGGGTCGCCATAGGAGCCATCGTTGACAACCACGACTGCATCTTCCGTTCGTGCATCTATAAAAGCAAGCGAGGTGGGCGTTCGTCTGCGTTTGCGATGAGTACGTACACCTTCGCGGGTTGCGGAATGTCCCACAAAGAAACTGGTAACTCGCTCGCCCATGCCTGGAATTTGTGTCATCGTTGACTCTCTTGAGACTGTACGGTCGGGAGGTGGCGTACCACGAGCCGTCACATGGCGTACATACATGAGTGGCACGGTGATAACCTTATTCCCCTCTTGCTTTACAAATTCCTGGGGTGTAATCACAATCATGTGCTTCTCCGCGTTGAGCAGGCGTCTCACATCTCCAATCAACTGCCATATACTCCCCAGCCCAATGAATAACAAGATGGCTAACAAGACTATTGTGAATATAGCAATTCCCGGTCCTTGTTGAAAATTCGATGGAATAACCGTGCGAGCCACAAACACAAGTAAGCCCACCCCTAGTAGAATACCAAGAATCCAACCCGCGATGCCAAGCATCACCTTTGTACGCGACAAGGGCAACACAATCCAACCATGCGGCGGTGTTTCACTTGTTCGCGCTTTTTCAAGTATCTCTTCTGCGTTCACGTATTTAAGACCTTTCAGATAAGGACGGAAAACAAATATGGATATATAGGATATATTATATAATATTCGTATCAAAGACGAGGGCAAGGAAACTAGCTATGGATGAGCGCACACAACATGAAGCGGAGGAGATGGCACGCGTTGTACTTTCCCATTTTCGCGCGGCATTTCCAGCATGGCAAGACGATTCAACGCCGATAGATGAACTGGCGGAATGGCTTGGTTTGTACGTCGAAACATTCCGTCCCGAAACTCGTCCAGAGGGAACCTACGGCTATGTAGACCCGGACGAAGACGAACATCTTGTCTGGCTCAGCCGTAATCTATCTCCAACATTACGCCGTTTCACATTGGCTCATGAACTCGGTCATACCCTGTTGCACTGCCCCCATACTTCCCAAATGGAAGCCCTGCTTCGTAAAGAACATGAGACGCTCACGCAACAATTCTCATCCGCCCCTTCGAGCGACGACACATGCCGAGAAACCGATGTACAGGAAGAGTCGCTGAGCAGAACAGACGCAGAACAATTTCAGGAGCGGCTCGGTATTGGTGCCAGCTACGATCCTCGTAGTCAACGCGAACTAGCAGCAAACGTGTTCGCGGCGGAACTATTGATGCCACTCGAACGGGTACGCACACTCTATCTTATCGAACAGGTGCCCTCAACAAGCCTTGCCGACCGCTTCGCAGTCTCGCAAGCCGCCTTGCTCAATCGACTCGCGGAACTGGCGAAACGTCCAGTAAAAGCGACATCTCGGATAGAGGTACCGCAGGTACAATCTGTTGAGAAACGAAGTAACAAGACCTACGACGAATTTCAACAGGCGGCAATCGAAGCCCCAACGCCAGCGTTAATAGTCGCGGGACCTGGCAGTGGCAAGACCAGTACGTTAATCGGACGCGTAGAATACATGGTGCATAACCTCAACGTACAGCCACAACATATTCTCGCCTTGACCTTCTCGCGCAAGGCCGCGCAAGAGATGGAAGAGCGGCTGCAACAAGTTCTTACAGGTCCATTACCAAAGGTCAGCACCTTCCACGCCTATTGTGCCGACCTGCTACGTGAGTATGGGCATCTCGTTGGGCTACGTCCAGACTTTTCGTTGATCGACGAGGCCGAGGGCTATTTTCTTCTACGTCAACAGGCTCACGAGATAAATTTACGCCACTACCAGCTACTTCATACTCCTGCGTACTATTTTCCAGACATGCTCAAAGCCATCTCGCGTGCGAAAGATGAACTGGTTACGCCTCCTCAATATACACAGTTAGCAAGGACAATGCTTACTAACGCACATGATGAAGAGTCGGTAGCGCAAGCTGAGAAGGCTCTCGAAATCGCGCTGGTGTACACATTGTATCAAGAGGCATTGGCGCAGCGCGGTGACACCGACTTCGGCGGACTGCTGATGCTAGCGATATCCTTGCTTAGAGAGCATCCCGAAGTCTTACAGGCACAGCAATCCCTATACCAGCATATACTCGTCGATGAGTTTCAGGACGTGAACCGAGCAAGTAGTATTCTACTGCAAGTGCTGGCGGGAGAGGCGCGGCGCGTCTGGGTTGTGGGCGACGCGAATCAGGCTATCTACAGATTTCGTGGTGCTTCACCCGCAAATATTAGCCGCTTCGTAGACGATTTTCCAGGTGCGGTTGTGCTACCGCTCAACCGTAACTACCGTTCGCGCCCCGACCTTGTGCGTATCGCGGAATCGTTTCGCTGCATACAATTGGAGCTAGGCCAGGAGCCAGGAAAGAACGAGCCGGTACGCTTGACGCAAGATGCAACCTATGTCACAATAGCAAAGGCAGCAGACGAAGCAGCAGAACTAGACGGATTGATACGCGACATCCAGGCCAAACATACGCAAGGCTACGCATATAGAGACATGCTTGTGTTGTGCCGCACGAGGTCGCAGGTGCAAAAAATTTCGCGCACACTGGCACAAGCCGGTCTGCCCATTGGTGAGCGCGGTGGCATCTTCGAGCAGGAACACATCAAAAACGTCGTCTCAATTCTGCTCCTCATGAGCGACTTGAGTGGCTCTGGCCTGTTGCGCCTCGCACGTCAAAGCGAGCATCTCTTTTCACAAGAGGATATCGAGGCTCTCTTTGTAGCGGCACAACGCCAGAAGACAACTCCTGGCGTTCTAGTCTATAACGCCGAGCCGCCGCTTACTATGAGCGTACAAGGGCGAGAATCGCTTCTACACCTCTCCGATATCTGGCATAACCTACAGTTTAACAAGACAATATGGGGATTACTAGCGCAATATCTCTTTCTCGAAACAACAATTATGCGCGACCTGCTTGCCACTTCCAACACTGATTCATCAATAGCGGACTATGACACGTTACTCCAACTAGCACGACACTACGACCAGCAACGCAATAGAAATGC
Source organism: uncultured Ktedonobacteraceae bacterium (assembly GCA_964250365.1). GTDB lineage: Bacteria > Chloroflexota > Ktedonobacteria > Ktedonobacterales > Ktedonobacteraceae > JBBQVS01. Next base: position 7,882 of record CAXUGH010000106.1, on the reverse strand, counting down.
TGATGCGACGCAAAACGAGCAAGCGTTGGATGAACGGATACGCAGCTTCCTTGAGTATCTTAGTCTGCTCGTTCTTCTGCGACAGGATGGCGCGAACCGTCAACAGAGCGATGAAGAAGACGATGCGATCCAGGCCGATAGATTGCGCGTCATGACGGTACACGCGAGCAAAGGACTAGAGTTTCCCATCGTCTATATGCCTGGACTGGTACAACAACGCTTTCCTACCATAGCTAGGAGCGGCCCCATCTCTGCACCTAAAGGTATGAGTGATGAGCCAGACGAAGAGAGTAAAGAGCAGAAAAACAAGGCACACGAGAGCAGCGAGTCCTGTCTATTTTATGTCGGCGTGACACGCGCACGCGATCATGTAATTCTAAGTTACAGCGAACGCTACGGCAAACGCAACTACAAACGCTCACCCTATCTCGACGCACTCGAAGCTGGACTGGATGAAGGACGTATCACGAAAACGACGTGGACTCTCTCACCTGAGGCTCCCATACAGGTAGAGAACGAAGAATCATCCATGCCAGTAGAGAATGTGCTGAGGGCAAGCTTTGTCGCGGCGATGAAACCCGCAAACTTAACGGCTAACGCCATCGAAGCATATCTACGTTGCCCACGCCAATATGCCTACCGCACAATCTATCATCTCGGCGACGATGCCGACGGCTATCTCCTTTTCTGGCAAGCAACGCAAAAAACGGTTGAGGTGTTACGTAACCAGCTACAGGGTTCGCAATCGCAGTCACAAGCACTCACAGCAGAAGAGATTCGCGCTCTCTACACGCAACACTGGCAGCAGCTCGACGGCCCCAAAACGCACTTCGCCACCTTCTACGAACGGCACGGACACGAGGTTGTCGAGGCGGCACAACACGATTTAGCAAACCAGCAAGACTCGACATGGGAGTTACGTTCGCACTACCCCATTGAGGTGAGCGGAAAAACCGTACAGGTCACAATAGATCGCGTCGAGCGAGAGCAACAACATATAGCCCCTCAACACAAACAACAGGCACCAGCCTCCTCGACAGAGGCACCATCGTTCAAGCGCACTCGCTTCGGCAAACGCAAAGACAAACCCACACCAGAGACGCGTGATCTCTTCTACACGCTCGCCTATCGCCAACACTTCCCCAACGCAACGCCGAAACTATACAGCCACAACATGAGTACAGGCGAAACCACGCCAATCAACATGACCGCCAAAAAAGAGCAAAGCCTCTACGAAGAAGTCGTGCAAGCGGTGCAAGCAATGGAGCGCAACGAGTTTCCCGCACGACCAGCGGAGCCGATGCGCTGTCCAACATGCCCATTTTTTATGATTTGCCCCGCATAAAAAAGAAAGCAATTCAAGCAACCTCCCCCATCCCTCGTGCGTAGAAACATAGAGGTTACATAATTTTGTGAGTGGCTATTGCTCGCGTCATAAGAAGAGATAGCTACAACAAAGTGTAGAAGGAAGTTGGTAAAACTGATGAGGAACATAACTTCAGCAAACGGACACTTCCGCAACTACCCTAAGCGTTCGCCTATTCGCTGGCTTACAACGCATAGTGTACGGTTGATACGTTCGTTTTTGCGTGCAACACAGGTTGCACCGCTGGCTCTGTTGATTGATGGTGAGAACATATCCGCAGACTTGATCGGACCAATTCTCGTTGAGGCGGGCAAATTTGGTTGCGTAACTATCAAACGCGTTTATGGGAATTGGACACAGCCGTCAATGCAACGCTGGAAAGAGGTGAGCCAGCACTACGGGCTACAACAAATTCACCATAGCGAGGTAACATCTTCTTTCAAGAATGCGGCTGACATCGCGCTGGTCGTCGATACGATGGACTTATTCTATCGAGACCATATCGACCACTTCTGCATCGTCACCAGCGATAGCGACTACACACCGCTTGTGCAACGTCTCCGTTCCGCTGGCTGCGTTGTTCTTGGCATCGGTCGTCAAGGCACCTCTCCCGCTTTGACTAAGGCATGTACCGCATTTATGACAACCGAGCAGATAATGCCTCCTAGCCATCAACCTAAAGGTGTTCCCATCGCTCACGCTCCCCTACACGTCGATGGGCGTATGCCATCCTCACCAATAACGACGCTTTACAACGCACCAACATCAATAACTACACATTCCACGGTCTCTACAGTCGTAATGACAAAGCCAAGCCGGGAACTCGTCGCGCTACTCACCGAAGCATACAAAAAATCTACCGATGGGAAAGATAGCGAATGGGTACTCATTTCACGCCTCGGCTTGGCCTTACGCAAGATTGATCCGCGCTTTGACGCGAACGACTACGGGCAGAAAGACCTCTCTTCGCTGGTAAGAATGTGCGAAGGGATATTCGAGTTGCGTAAACGCAGTACAGGGCATCCTGAAATGCGGATGATTCGTTCCGAGCAATAGAAAATGTAGTAGCGGGGGGGGGGCTGATTTGGGAGGTTATGGGATGGAGAGTAG
>CAXUGH010000106.1:0-5396 GCA_964250365.1 uncultured Ktedonobacteraceae bacterium | reverse complement strand
TACTACATTTTCTATTGCTCGGAGTACACGCCACGATACTCTGGCGGCAGCATAGCCGCGATAGCCTGCATAACCTCTGCGGTGGCATTGTCGATATCTTCGCGTGTTATCTTCGCACCTTTGGGCTTAAAGGTCATTGGCTTGCCATAAGAGATCGCCACCGACGAACCAAGCTGCTTGAGAACTCTCTCGCTACCCCAGATAGCGACAGGCACAACGGGTACACCTGAGCGTAAGGCGATCATGCCAAGACCAGCATGTCCCTTCGCCATCATCCCTGTCTTACTGCGCGTTCCCTCTGGGAAAAGCACCACGACATTGCCTTTTTTAAGTTGCTCATCAGCCGCTCGCAGAGCCTGCCGATCACCCTCACCGCGTTTGACGGGAAAGGCTCCGAGGAAGCGCACCAGCCAAGCGATACGACTGGTGAAATACTCCTCCTTCGCCATATACACCACCTTCCCTGGCAAATACAGCGGAATCAGCGGAATGTCGGTCCATGCAAGATGATTCGCGGCTATTAGAAACGGACCTTGCCTTGGTACATTGTAGCGGCCTCTCAGATGAATGCGTGCGACCAGCGAGAGAATAGGTACAGCGATCAGCCAGCGTATCATATTATACAGGAGAGGAGGCGTAACATAGGGTTCATATAAGTTTATAGCAGCCTTCTTCGCCTTTTCAGAAGGTGTAGTTGTTGAAGAGGGTTTTACCGCTTTAGGCTCCTCTAACGACGAGACCTTGCTTACCTCTGGCTCTTGTTGCATATTTTATTTCTCCACATACGTAAAAATAATGGCGAGTACCTGCTCGATGCTCAAGCCGTCGGTCTCGATGACCACAGCGTCGGGTGCTGGTCGCATGTTCTCGCGGTCCTCGTCATCGCGGCGATGAATGTCGGTCATTAGTGATTGCAGTGATGGCAAAGTGGGATTATTCGCTCCTACGCGTGCCACAAGTTCGGCATAGCGACGACGCGCACGTTCTTCAAGGCTTGCCGTGAGATAGATTTTGAGATCGGCGTCAGGCAACACAACGGCACCAATATCGCGCCCAACCATGACTACATGTCCCTGCTGCGCCATTCGACGCTGCCATTGGCGTAGCACGGCGCGTACCTCTGGATGTGTTGAGACGGTTGAGACGTAGCGCGTCACCGATGTATCGCGGATGTCCCAGGTAATATCCCTATCGTGTATCTTGACCGTATACTGCCGACCATCGGCGACGGTGGGACGCTCAATCACAACCTCGGTCTCTTCCGCAAGTCGTGCCAGTGCTTGTCCATCGTGCAGGTCTACTCCCTTTTGCAACGCGAGCCACGAAACGGCTCGATAGGTTGCGCCAGTATCTATATAGAGATAGCCCAATGTTCGCGCTAACTGTTCACCAATCGTACTTTTGCCAGACCCCGCAGGTCCATCAATCGCAATTATTCTTGGCCCCGACGTGCCGTGCATGCTTCCTCCGTGCAAGAAAAATATTTGTTCTGCTGAAAGGATTATATCACCTCGCCTTACAAGGCAATTTGTAATACACAATTCATCGCCATGTATCACTCGTCGCCGTCAGCGACGAGTGATACATGGCGATGAATTGTGTATTACACGCGTAATTCCTCTACTTCGTTCTGCTCCAAATATCGCCACTTCCCTTTAGCAACACCGTCGAGCGTGAGCGTACCGACCGCGACTCGCATCAAGCGCAATACTGGATAGCCGACAGCGGTCAACATGCGTCGTATCTGCCGCTTACGTCCTTCATGGAGCGTTAACGAGACTACACACTCATTGCTCCTACGTCGCACGATGCTCACAGTAGCTGGAGCCGTCTTGTGATGTCCGCCGTCGTCCTCTGTAATCACCACGCCTTCGCGCAGAGCTTGTAATGCCTCGGCAGTTGGGCAACCTTGTACGAGAGCTTCGTAGCGTTTGGTTGTAGAATGACGGGGATGAGCTACATGTTGCGCGAAATCGCCATCGTTCGTTAGGAGAAGGAGGCCGCTCGTGTCGGCGTCGAGTCTACCAACGGGATAGACGCGCAATTTGCGTACCTCTTGTGGCAACAAATCGAGTACAGTTGAGCGTCCGTGTTCGTCGCGTACCGTGCAAACATAACCAGCGGGTTTGTGCAGCAGAATATAGACATGTTTCACCGCGCCATGTACCGCTTTTCCATCAACACTCACGCGATCACTTTCGGGATCGATACGTACTCCCTGCGTCCTCACGATAGCACCATTGACACGCACACGTCCCTCAGTAATCAGCGTCTCAGCAGCACGACGCGATGCAACACCCGCATGCGCCAGAAAACGCGCAAGGCGTTCGCCCTCAAGTTGTTCTCCTAATGTGTCTTCGTTAGGTTGCTCACTCATACAATTCTTCTCCCCACCATACACATAGCACATTCTTTCGCTTGACATGTTTGTTGATAAATGTAGTGTAGCCCCTGCTGGCAACAACTTCCATATGGCTCCTCCGCAAGTTGTAACTGGGCAGACATCATGCGTGTAATAGTGTTCGAGGATAAACCTGGATGTGTCTCATATAAGTGCTGTGTTCGTTTTTCCAGCACGATATCACGCTCAAGCAAAGCGACAGCCGCTGCGAAGGGAAATACTACATTGCACAACAGTATATCAGTGCGAGCAAGACCGAGACCCAAACGAGAAAAATACGCTTGCAATGTCAATAGCGTATTCTCATTAGACGTATCCATAAGTATTATCCGCAAACGTTGCCACATCACTGTTCTTCGCTCAACAAAAGTACGCAACACGCGCAGTCGCCGTGCATCCAGCGGTGATGGAGCAGGAGCGTGTCCTAGCGGCTCAGGAAGTATATCATGTTGCCCTAGCAAATGCTGTGCCGCTGCACGAAAAAACGCACGATCACGCCCATATGCCAACCCTTCCGCCAATGCCAAAACAAAACAACCACTGTACAGGTCTGATTTATCACACCCTGCTCGGTACGGGTCTGATTCATCACACCCTAAATTATCACACCTCAAATTATTTTGCTCTAAGGTATCGCCTCCATCCTCCCCCACTCTATGTAACTGCTCTACAAAGGCATGTGTCTTTTGCTCGAAGCGTAACAACCCTGCCCGATGTAGAAGTGCAGCGCGTTCTTCGTTGCTCATGTTTCGTACAACATCATGACAAGGCCATATGCTTTGCCTCTCTTCACTCGGTAATGCATCAACGGCTATAGGAAGGTCATAGAGAGAACAAACGGAAACGCTTTGACCATTCTGGCAGAGCGTTGGAACTGAACTATCATGAATAAGTACGACATGCAGTAGTACATTGTTGTAGCGGAGATCAGTATGATGTCCATGTGCAAACCAATCGCTGGTACGTACATGAAATTCGACGGCACCGACGCGTTGTACTTGCTCGTCCGCAAAGAGCATTATAGCGTCGCGTATATCTGGTCCAGCGGGACCGCCACGCACCCCTGGAAAGAGCAAGCGACAGGTGCCTCCATCTATGAGTGGCAACACCGTGTTTGCTGGTAGCGACTTCCACTGCCGCGCGACACGCTCTTCATGAGGTTGTGACGACTCCGCCAACACAAGAGTATTGTGTGTTGTCTTACCAAGTACAGACGCAACAATGGCATACAGCGCATCGTCAAGATTGTTGTTGCACACTTGGCGTCTCGATGGTGTCTTCGTCCTCGAAGTTTTGCTCGCTTGCGTTTTGCGAATTGTGCAGTCGCTCCATTTCGCCCGTATCCCCTGTCTGCTCATGAGCATTTAATAGAGGATGAGACACTGGTTGCTCTTCGCGCTGAATTTCCGCGTCCTCGTTGCGCTCCTCTGTAGCAAACGCCATGCCTTCCGCGACCTCTGCATCCGCCTCGGCCTCCATTGCGATACGTCGTGCGCGTTCCTCAGCAGCTTCCGCGTCTGCAAGCAGGGCATGAGTATGTGTCGCATCGCGCTCGGCATCGAACAGAATCGCCTGTGCTGCATCGCCTGTACTGGTACCATTACGAATAGCAGTGCGAATACGCTCAAGCACGGCATCGGCCTCTCGTGCCAGTCGTCGTGCCTCCTCGGTATGTGTACTAGCTTCTTCCGCGAGTGCCTCGGCTTTCGCGGCTTGCGCGGCGGCGACATCCGCAATCATCATAGATGTCACCATTTCAACCATTTCCTCTTCCTCATCGATCTCGGCAACGCGTTCGCGCTCCTCTTGCGTTGGCAAACCCGCGTGCAAGCCTTCGTCGTTTGTAGGCGTTTCCGCTCCCTCTTCGGGTGTTTCTGCATTAGTAGGCACTTCTCCGTCATTTGCTGCCACTGTTTCTACATTTTCGGGCTTTTCTGCATTCTGGGAGGTATCTCTTTCGTTTACGACTGCCGGTTCTCCATTTATAGGCTTTTCTGCATTAGTAGGCATTTCTTCGTTATCTACCACCGATGTTTCTACATTTTTGGGCGTTTCAGCAGATTGTTGCTCATCGTTCTCGTTCGTCGGCGTTTCTTCTGCATTGTTAGTCTCGTAGTCAGAAGGTGGTGTTACTTCAGCAGATGCTGCCAATTGTTCAGCTTCCTGCGCGGCAAGTTCCGCGTCGAGGGCGGCAACGCTGGCGTGTGCAGCATCCTCCTCAAGCGTGAGCAGTTCTTGTATGAGGTGCCTTCCAGTTGCACGGTGTGCTAGACGCATCGCTACCTCATGAGCGCGTTCGACAGCGAGCCGAGCCGCCTCTTCCGTCGCGCTTGCAACGGCACGAGCTACTCTAGCTCGCGCTTGCGGGTCTGTTTCGTTTTCAAGAATGCGCGAGTAGAATTCTTTCTTCGACTCATTCTCTGGTAAACTTGGGGGTTGTAGCTGAGTATGCGAAGCGTCGGTTGCGAGAAGAGCAGCATTCTCCAAAGCGGACGTACCTGATGAGGCGAGCATAGAAAGCTGTTGACGTAGCGTGACAAGGCGAGCTTCGAGACGTTGCACTCGTGCCGCACGCTTAAACAGCCGTGTCTCCGCACGCTGAAAACGCTCAAGCGCATTTGCATGAGCATCATGTGCCTCATGCAAACGTTCAAGTAAGCGTTGCTCGCGCTTACGCAACTGCTTTTCGAGTACAATTCGCTCCTGGTTCTCATCGTAATTGGAAGTTTCGTCTGCCATATCGCTACCTCTTGCTGCGTTCTCTATTCAAGGGAACAGTAATCCCAGTCGTGCTGGTTTATGAGTTGTTGTAACATCCCTCTATCTTATACGAACGTCCCAACTACCCAGTATTACAGCATATCATTGTCCGTCGATGCAAGGGAGAAAGTCTAAAAAGGATAAACATGTAGCATGCTCTCAGTTTCCTGTACAGGAAATTGAGAGCATGCTACATGTTTATCCTTTTTGAATATCTATCGACCTATTGTTTATA
>CAXUGH010000105.1:5639-15497 GCA_964250365.1 uncultured Ktedonobacteraceae bacterium | reverse complement strand
ATTCGGCGCAAAATATCAGGTTGAGATTGACGGCAAAGACTCTATAAAAATGGTAAATCGTCATTTGACACTCGCTGCTACCAGCGAGTGACAAATGACGATTAACCATTTTTTATATATTAAAATTTACAATTTCGCAAGCTTGTACCCCACATCGGGCACTGTCAGAATGTATTGTGGGTGACGCGAATCGGTTTCGATTTTGCGGCGGAGGCGGCTGATATAGACCCAGATGAAGTCGATGTCGCGGTTGTATTCGGGTCCCCATACTTTTTCCAGTAGCAATTCGTGCGTGAGGACCATGCCTACGTTTTGCGCGAGCGTGCTGAGCAGTTTGTATTCGGTGCGGCTTAGTTGGACGGCGCGCCCTTGCAGGGTGACGATGTGCTGTGCATAGTCAATCATAAGGTCGCCCGTTGTGAAGATGGCTTGCGATGGTGCTAGTTCTGGTGTCGCGGATTGGCGTCGTAGCAGGGCACGAACACGCGCCAGTAGTTCCTTCATGCCAAATGGCTTCATCACCAGATCGTCACTACCAAAGTCGAAGAGTTGGACACGTTCGTCCTCGTCGCAGTTGTCACAGAGCATAATAACGGGACGTTGCGAGAATTCGCGCAGGCGTTGTAGTAGTTCGATACCGCTCATATCAGCGAGACGTGTGGAGAGCAGGATAACGTCCGGCTCTTCGAGGTCGAGTTGGCGCAGGAATTGTACGCCGTGACTGACCGTTTGCACACGGTATTGCTGCTCTTCAAGATTGTTACGCAGGTAGCGCGTCATTCGCGCATCGCCTTCGGCAAGCAAGACACGCACACGCTTATCTTGTTTGAAGGTAAGCGGGCGCGGCTGCTGTGTTTCTGGACTCAGCGTTTGCGTCGTACTGCTAGTATTTGGCGATGTCTGCGGAGTCATGGGAGAGACACGAGGCGCGAATGGAAGTGTGAAGTAAAAAGTTGCGCCATGTCCGACTCCTGTGGAATCTGCCCAGATTTTGCCGCTATGCGCCTCAATGGTGGCGCGTGCGGTAGCGAGACCAAGACCACTGCCATTCGTTTGTTGCTTGCTATTCTGCACACGATAGAAGCGATCAAAGATAGAGTCGAGATGCTCTGATGCGATGCCTACGCCCTCATCGGCAACACTCACACGTACCTCAACCTCGTTGGCCTCGATACGAATTGTGATCGGCGATCCCTTTGACGAGTAGGTCACAGCGTTGTTCAAAAGGTGATTCAGCGTTTGCTCGATACGGGGAGCATCGCAGATAATAGCTGGAATGTCCGAGGGAATGCGTAGTACAAAGGTGTGATCGGTTGTACGCTTCTGCCAGCGTTCGACAAGTTGCCGTACCAGTTCGGGAAGCTGTACCTGTGCTAGATGTAGGTTCTGTGTACCTGCATCGAGTCGCCACACATCCAGCAGTGTGTTGAGAACGTCGTAGAGGCGGTCTGATTGTGTGTCGATCATTTGTAGCATCTCGCGTTGCATCGCTGGATCCCAACGTGCGGAGCTACCGAGCAGGGTTGTAGCACAGCCTTTGATGATGGCAAGTGGCGTTTTGAGTTCGTGCGCGGCGAGCGCGAGCGTTTCGCTACGCCCCTCAATAGCGGAGTGTTCCAGCGTTACATCGTCGAACAATAGGCCACGCCCCAACAGATTTCCGAGATTATCGCGTACAGGAAAGCTATGCACTCTTAGCCAGCGCACAGCGGCGTCCGAAAGGGCTGCAAAGGCTGAGAGGTCGGTAGAATACTCTTCTTCGGGTTGGTTCCATATGCGACTCAGTTCAACGCGTGCAAGAGCAGGCTCCGAGGCAATGGTGAGCAGGTGTTGACGTATGTCGAAGTTCTCTAACGCTGCTAGCTCGCCTTTGCCTATATTCAGGAGGCGCACAGCACTCGCGTTTGCGTAACTCACATGTTCGCGCCGATTGAGCAAGAGGAGGCCACTACTCATGTTAGCCGCGACCTCTGATAATACGGAGTACTCTTGCGTAAAACCTGCTGGTATATTGCTACGAGAGGTAGTCTTCAAAATAGGTGTGTGTTCCATACCATCCCCATCACCTGAGTTCATGAAAAATAGCCCTTTCCAGTCTCTTCTGTGAGCGTGTAGAATCTGGCTCTTTCATATTTTACCGCTTGTGGTCAAGGTTTAATAATAACAAAGCACAATCAACCTTTCAAATGCCCCAAATGGGGCATTTGAAAGGTTGATTGTGCTTTGTTACAAATTTTTTAGTGAAGGGGTGCGATGGCGACGATGAGGGCAAGGTGGACGATCATCGCAATGATGAAACCGACGGCGATGAAGACCAGCCACTTGCGGTCAGCGATATAGGTGCGTACTCGCGTGGGATACGCCTGGGGCCAGCGTTCGGAGGCGACTATACCGATTGCGACGCGCAGACGAAGTGGTGAGCGTACCGGTGAGGTACGCATTTCGTTGATTAGCACATGATAGCAGGGCTTGCAGAGCGTCCAGGCAAGGCGCGGCTCCGGTACTCCTTCTGGCTCAACGACTCGTAACGAGCGTACCCATATACGACCGTTACAGATAGAGCAGCGTGTGATTACGCGCCTTCCCTGGCGACGTGCTGTCCCATTACGAAGCGAGACTACAGAGCTACTTCCATATGTTGTCTCTTTTGTCTCTGTAGTTCTCTCGTTTTCATCCATTTTTATTCACTTATCCCCTGTTGCGATAGACTGCTTCCTAAAATTGTATCACAAATAGCACGAAATTGCTCTCTCTTTGCTTACACTTGACTGCATGTTATAAGAGGTTTCAACGAGGGAAAATGGGTAAAGAGGAAAATAAGTGTTCAGACCCAGAAAAATCTGCTAGCAGATTTTTCTGAGTCTGAACACTTATACTATTTTATTTAGACATTAGCAGAGGCAGGAGATAGACGGTGCTGAACACAACGACCCACACGAGGTCAACGAAGTGCCAGTACATCTCGCCCGCTTCTACCGCGAAGTGTTTCTTGTCGGTGAAGTCGCCACGACTGGCGCGGATGAGACAGACGAGCAGGAACAAGACGCCGATGGTGACGTGCAAGCCGTGAAAGCCTGTCAGTGTGAAGAAGGCCGAACCAAAGGTGCTGTAGCCAATGGTAAACTTTTCTCCAAACAGACTGATGTATTCATACACCTGCCCGCCGAGGAAGATGAGACCCATGAGAATAGTGGCGGATAAGCCAATCACAAGATTGCGCTTGTTGCCTCTGACAATACTCGCACGTGCCCAGATAACTGGAATGCTGCTTCCCAATAGAATTGCGGTATTGAAAAGCGGATATCTCCAATCGAGGTGTTCGCCGCTGGGCAATACCCAGAAGGTTTTCAAACTCGCACTGCGAATTTCCAGGTAGAGATACGCCGCGATAAGGTTGGCGAAGATCAACGCTTCCGAGGCGATGAAGAACATCATGCCCCACCAGTTGATACCTCGTCCAACCTCGCCGACGTGTTCCTCAAGTATTCTTACTTGTTCGCCGTGAGCGGTACTCATAATAGACTCCTCTATCTTGACAAAGAAGCTCGTATACATTAAGCTTTTTGACGTTCTAAAACCCAACCCATGACACAAACGATAACCAGGATAACTCCTGCAACCAGAAAGTACAGGTTGTAGACCAACCCAAAGAGCAACACCGCTATCGAGAAGGCAAGCGCGATAGGCCACGTACTTGGACGAGGGCTGATTTCAGACTCGTAGACCAGTCTCTCACGAAATTTCCTCTTCTTGCGCTTCTTGCCGGATGCGGTTGGCACATCGACGTAGACTTCCTTGACCTCAGCGTCTTGCTCGCCAGCTTCATCGGAAGCCGTTACAGATGTTTCCTCGATGCTCTCCTGCACTGGCTCTTTCTCGTCTGTCACCAACTCTTGTTGCTGTGTAACATTCTTCTGCTCTTGAGACACCGTGTACCTTCTTTACTCAGGATATATGGCGAGGGCAAGCCTCGCCACTACATATTAGTGTGTAACAGTCTTCCAGTCGGCGATCTCTGGATTCTTCTTGTCGTAGAAGGGACGACGGCTACGCACCACAGGAATTTCCAGGAAGTTGTACTTCTTAGGTGGCGATGCTGTATCCCATTCAAGAGTGAAGGCATCCCACGGATCGGTACCAGCCTTCTCGCCGCTCTTCAAACTCACAACGATGTTGTACAGGAATACCAGTATCGACACCGCGATGGTGAAGGCACCAATGGTTGCAAGCAGATTCAACTCACCCCAGCTACCCATACCTGCAGGATAGGTGAAGTAGCGGCGTGGCATACCGAGCAGACCCAGGATGTGCATTGGGAAGAAGGTCAGGTTGATACCAATCAAGATCAGCCAGAAATGCACCTGTGCCAGTCGCTCGCTAAGGAACTTGCCCGTCATCTTGGGGAACCAGTAGTAGATACCGGCAAAAACACCGAGAGCCGTGCCACCAAAGAGAACGTAGTGCAGGTGAGCAACGACAAAGTAGCTGTCCGTCATTTGATAGTCAAAAGGTACGACTGCAAGAGCGGCACCGTTTAGACCCCCAATCAAGAACATGGCGATAAAACCGAGCGCGAAGTACATCGGTGCCTTCAACACAAGCTTACCGCCCCAGATCGTACCAATCCAGTTGAAGATTTTCACGGCGGTTGGAATAGCGATCAGCGTTGTGCTGGTAGCAAAGAACGCCTGTGCGATAGGCGGCAGGCCGACCGCGAACATGTGGTGTGCCCACACGGTGAAGCTCAAGAAGCCGATAGCCACGCCCGACCACGCAATAAAGGTATAGCCAAAGATGGGCTTACGCGAGAAGACGGGTAGGACTTCAGATATGATACCGAAGGCGGGCAGAATGAGAATGTATACCTCTGGGTGTCCAAAAGACCAGAACAGGTGCTGCCATAGTAGCGGGTCGCCACCTAGCTGCGCTTGATAAAAGTGTGTACCAGCGTGGCGGTCCAGCAGGAGCAGAACGCTAGCGGCGGTCAAGCTTGGCAGAGCAAAGAGCAACAGGAATGACTGCACCAGCATCATCCAGGTAAAGAGCGGCATACGGTTGATGCTCATACCGGGGGCACGGAGCTTGAGGATGGTAACAACGAAGTTGACCGAACCAGCAATCGACGAGATACCCAGTAGCAACGTACCAAGCAGCCAGAAGTCTGAGTTCATACCAGGAGTACAGGCAACCGCGTGCTGTCCACCACACCCACTCATTAGCTCACTTAGAGGAGCATACATGAACCAGCCACCGTTAGGAGCTGAGTTGAACAGGAAGCTTGATTGTAGAAAGATACCGCCGAAGAACAGCACCCAGTAGCCAAACGCATTCAAGCGTGGGAAGGCCATATCACGGGCACCGATCATCAGAGGAACAATATAGTTACCGAAACCAGCAAGAACTGGAATAACGAATAGGAAAATCATGGTGGTACCATGCATCGTGAACACCTGGTTATACTCTTCGGGAGATAACACGCGTCCATTTGGTACCGCCAACTGGGTGCGGATCAGGAGTGCCTCCATGCCGCCCACCAGGAAGAAGAAAAAGCCCGTGACGAGGTACATGATGCCGAGTTGTTTATGGTCGGTCGTTGTAATCCACTCGCCAACGTAGGTTTCGCTGAAACTTCTCCGGCGAACACCTGTCGATTGACTCTCAATAATTGTCTGGGTTGCCATTGGCAAATCCTCCAAGGTCTAGTCCGCCCCACATTCTGAGGCGGAGACGGGGCACTTAGTTGAGCGACTCCAGATACGCTACTAACTCTTTAATCTGATCGGGCGTCAAGGCCACAACCATGTCGTTTCCTGGCTTGATGCCCTGCGGGTTCGCAAGCCATTTCGCTAGATTACACTGAGATAAATCATTTGGGTTCAAGCATTGAGCACGGTTATGAATCAGCACGCCACCAGCAATGAGGTTACGTTGCGCGAAGTGCGTCAGGTTTGGACCAACAAGACACGCTGTATTTGGATTATCACAGACACGACTTGGGTCCTGATAGCCCGAAATGTATTTCTGATCGTGACCAGGAACACCATGTCCAACAATACCATGACACTGTGTACATATATTATTGAAAACTGTTGCGCCTTGCGCTTCCAGGCTTCCCTGTGTAGGTACGACAGCCGCCTGCTGCTGCGTTGTAACCCACGTATTGAAAGTATCCGGCGTGTCTATGACCGCGTTGAAGGCCATGTGCGCGTGTTCCGCTCCACAGAACTCGGCGCACTCACCGTAGTAAACACCTGTCTGACTAGCCTCGAACCACTTTGTGTTGGTGTGACCTGGAATATCGTCGGTCTTACCAGTGAGCGCGGGTATCCAGAAGCTGTGAATGACGTTGTTTGAATAGAGCTTGACGTTGACAACCGTGCCGACAGGAGCATGCAACGAGTCAGCCGTTGTGATGTTGTATTCGGGGTAGTAGAACTCCCACCACCACTGGTGCCCGATGGCCTCAACCGTGATAGATTTGCCCGATGGCACCGTCGATACCTGGAACAGTCCCTGAATGGTGACGCCAAGTATGACAAACAAAATGAGGGCAGGAATGACAGTCCAAAGAACCTCGATACGTAGATTGCCGTGATTCTGGCGCGGGTTGGGCATACCTGGTTTGCTACGAAAGCGAATGATCGAGACAATCAGCAGAGTTTCGACAACCACAAAGATAATTGTAGCAATGCTGAAGATAATGTAGAACAGAAACCGTTCGCTATCCGCCACAGGCCCCGAAGTAGTCAATGTCGTGTGCGGACCATATGCGGCGGGCGACTCTTCTCCACAACCGACTAGAAAGAACGCAAACAAAATCCCTGTGAATAGCATAAGCCAGGGCTTTGGATTGCGAAATAAAGAATTCCTCACATCCGATCTCCTAACGAGTACAGAAAGTACGTTATTTTGACGATGAACAAAGAAAGCATAAAAATAGCAAGCACTATAAAGTGCGATACTTTTCCATATTACCGAATAATGTAGCAAGAGAGCCTGAAAAGAGGCTTGCAGATTTTGAGTTTGACCTTACAATGAACTGAATGAGAGATGGTTTATCTTTACTCAGACTGCAAAAATGCCTCAACGCTAGCTTTGAGAACTGGAAGGTCATCCTCGACGACAGCCCACACAACGTCACGATCAATACCAAAGTACATATGTACAAGTATGTTACGCATACCATTGATTTTCTGCCAGGGAAATGCAGGGTGCCTCTCTTTGAAATCCTTTGGAATAGTTCTTGCTGCCTCACCAATGATTTCCATATGCCGAATAACCCATGTCTGAACTAGCTCGTCTTCATCAAATCGTTCCCGCCCCTGAGATGTGTACTTCTGAATGTTAATAATTGACTCTCGAATATCATTTAGTCGTTCAGTTGTACTTCTCATAAAGGTACCGCATCTTTCAGCACACGCTCTCGTATACGTTCGCGTAATCCAGGCACTGTAACGACATCAACATCATGCCCTAACAAGTCCTGTAAGTCCATGAGTAAGCCGCCCATATCCAGAAGGCTACGCCCTTTCTCCATATCTACCAGAAAGTCGATGTCGCTGTTTTCGTCGGCTTCTCCGCGTGCAACGGAGCCGAAGACGCGCACGTTGTATGCGCCGTATTCTTTTGCCAGCCGTAGAATGTCTTCGCGTTTCTCACGTAGCAGGTCATTGAGATACATGGCTTGGACGCTCCTTTCAACGTGTTACCGTTGAGCATATTATAACATGCATCCATCCTTACAACGCTTGTGCATGACCTGTTTCGCGCTCGATCTCGATCTCTTCGTCGTCATCTCCGTAAAGTTCTGCTTCTTCGGCGCGTTGCTTGGCGTCCTGCTCCTGCATCCATTGTAGGAAGAGGATGCTGACGATGACGATGAAGAAGATGCTACCGGGAATCCACATGAGGAGACCTGCTAGCTGTTGATCCGTTGCTGCCGTGAGTCCCCAGATGTGGGGTGCATAGATGTAACGTGCGTAGAGCGGCGGTACGAAGGTTAGACCCGCTCCCAGTAGTACCATTGGCATATCAGTGAAAAAGAGATAGGCCATCTTCTTGCCAATCGAAAGCGGCGCAAGCTCCTCTTTCATCGGGCTGAGAATAGGCCACCAGAATAGTACGCCCGTTGTGATGAACAGTAGATGCGAGACGATGTGCAACGGCAGATTGACGATCATGGCGTTATAAATGGGCGGCGCATGCCAGAACCAGAGATTGACGTTGAACAAGACGCCAGTGAGAATGGGCATCGTGACAAAGCGACCGATGTGTAGGATGACGCGGTTGCGTAAGAGCGGCGTGATGAGCCATGCTGGAATACCAAGTACCATCAGTGGCGCACCCGCGAACGAGAGCAGCAGGTGTAGGACCATGTGGGCACTGAATAGATAATCGTCGGCGAGTTTATCCAGCGGCGTGAAGAGCGTCCAGAAGATGATGTTGACGCCGAGCAAAAACGCGAACACCTGGCTCCCCTTTACTTCATCGGCAAGGCGGTATTTCACGCGCAACGGTCCTACGGCATAGAGATACAGCCCGATAATTGCGATGGTGCCGAGAATAATCGACGGTTGCCAGTTCCAGGCAGTCAGCCAGAAATTCAGCCCTGGGTCTCCTATGTTCATGATTTCATTCGTGCCTTTCCGCTATCTTCCTCGCTAATACTATAGCAGGAGAAGGAAAGGGTTACAACAGTTTTCACACGACAGCGGCTACGCAGCCGTTGTTGTGTGAAAACTGTTGTGAAAGCTTTGACATCTCGCTTAACTTTCGCTATCATCTCCAAAGACATAATTTTTTGAGAAGCAGGGGAACAAGGCAGTGAACATGCGTCGTATTATGAGAATTCTGGGCGTTATCACCATAATTAGCTCTTATATTATTGTGTTAATGGGGTCACTTGTGACCAACACGGGTTCGGGTCAGGGATGTGGCAATTCGTGGCCTTTCTGTCATGGGCAGATTATTCCTGGCACTATTACCGTTGCGGGCCTCATCGAGTACAGTCATCGTGTTATGTCGAGCGTCGATGGTTTGCTGGTTGTGGCTTTGACCGTCGGAACGTGGCTACTATACAGGCGCGATTTTCGTGTGAAGCTTTTCGGAGCGATGAGCCTGTTCTTTGTGGTTTTACAGGGAGCATTGGGTGCGCTTACCGTTGTATACGAGGGCACCTATGTCAAGACATGGCTGCTCTCCGTTCACTTTGGCCTCTCTCTGATTGCGCTCGCCAGCGTCGTCTTGCTCACAGCGCGTCTCTATCAGTTGTATAGAGAGCAGCAACAGCCGAATATCAAGCTGGATACGAGAGTTCCGCGCTTGCAATATCCACTGTGGGGTCTAGCCGTCTTTACCTATATCGTTGTCTATACTGGTGCGCTCGTTGAACATGCAGGGGCGTTGCTTGGCTGCGGCTATCAGATTCCAGGATGCGGCTCAACATATTTCCCCAATCTCACTACTATCGCGGGTATTCAAATGTTGCACCGCTACTTTGCGTCATCGCTCTGGTTATTGGTGCTTATCATGTTGATCGTGATTCTACGTAACTATCGAAGTCGCCGCGACCTTGTAAGTGGTGCATGGTGGGCATTTATCTTGATCTCGTTACAGGCGGTGAGCGGTATGGCGACGATTCTTAGTTCGGGACAACTGATTGCCGCTTTGTTGCATGTCACGCTCATCTCACTCTTCTTTTCCGTTCTGTGCTACCTTTGCGTGCAGGTTGGTTGGCCTATTCGACGCGCGAAGCAGGACGTACCGGCAGACAGCAAGCAAATGGAACTGCACCCTGTATCATAAAATTGTGAGACATGCGAAATTTTAAGGATGAGGCGTCGAGGGGCGGGGGGGAGG